>JAIXWS010000064.1 GCA_027491165.1 Sphingobacteriales bacterium
CCTAATAACCGTTTCGATAGGGCATTAGGTATGGCCATTGACGAAGAGCAAAATGGAATTATTCTTTCTGCAATTCGTAAAAGTCAAACCGACTTGTATTATTTCAGTATCAAGGGTGCAAAAATGCGTAACCTCACTAATGATGTTTGGGATGATGTGCAACCTGCCTATGTAACCGGTGGGCAAAAAAGAGGTATCATGTTTCTTTCCAATCGTCCCAAAGCCAATATGGTGGTGCCTTCTGCGGTCAACGAATTACCCACAGGGCCTATGAATGTGTATTTCTACAATAGTACTACCAAAAGCCCTACCTTATTTAAGTGCTCGAATGTCGATAGTAATACCATCGTCACACAACCGATTCAATATGGCCCTGATAACTTTGCCTACATAACGGACGCTAAGGGCGTTAAAAATCAATATGTAGTAGTATTTGGTCGTGACCGGTTTAATAAAGATTCGGCCTATTGGGTAGCCACGACGAATCTGGCCCATAGCCTTAATAGTCACCAATATAATCCTGCAGGTAACCTTGTAGCCGAGGTTATCGATCAGGATGGCTATTATAATGTCTACATAAAACCATTTGTGCAACCTTCTAAGAATTATACAGGCAAAACAGTCCAAGAGGCCATTCTTGTCGAAGATGATGCCGAAAAACCAGGGATTGCACCGAATGTGCTTATCGAAAAAAAGGGCAAAGGCGCAGCGGCAAAAAAGCAATTGGATAATAATGCTGTTCAGCTGAGTTCGGGCACTGCTTTTCAAACAGAATTTGCTACCAATCAAGAGGCTACCGCATACAATAATGATAAGCCAGAAGCCTTTTCTGAAGCCGAGGAAGAGCCCTCAGGGGCTGCGGATAGTAGCTTTATCAATATGAAGGCTCAAGCATACCGTCTTGCATTTAAACCCAATAATTTTTCAATTAGTTTGGACAATAATTTGTTGTTTACCCGATACCAAGCTGCTGGTCAAAATGGTAATCAATTCGCTAATCCAAACTTGGCGGGTTTAGCCACCATCAGTATGGATGACATGATGGAAGATTATCGTTTTTTAGCGGGATTTAGATTGCCTTTTTTAAACAATGGCTCTTCTTATTTCTTTCAGTTTGAAAATGCCAAAAGACGCTTGGATTGGAATATTGCCTTCTTGCGAAACGCTAGTTCACAGCCCTATAATTTACAATTTGTCGATTCCTTTGGTAATCCTGTTTTGAATACATTAGGCATTGGCAAAACAACAACTACCTTATTACAAGGCTCTGTATCTTACCCAATAGACAAAATGCGCAGCCTTCGGATGGAATTGGGGCTTCGTCAAGACGCACTTACTTTTAAAGCGATTGATACCTTTACCCTTATCGTGCCTAATGATCGGAAATATTGGACCATGAGCCGTTTGGAATATGTTTATGACAATACTAAATTCATTACGACAAACATTATGAACGGAACAAGGTATAAGGTGTTTGGTGAATATATGGCACAAATGAATGATAAGGGCGGGGCTGTTTATAATGTGGGCTTTGACTTTAGAACTTATCAAAAATTGTACAAAAACCTTATTTGGGCTTTTCGTGTCGCAGCTGCCCATAGTGGGGGTAAGCAAAAAATATTGTACTTCTTAGGTGGTGTAGACAATTGGATTAATTATCAGCAAGCATCTCCTGCAGCACCTGTAAATCAGGAGACATATGGTTTTCAAACCCTCGGGAATACATTGCGTGGCTACAGGCAAAATGCCCGTAATGGTAATAGCTATGCCGTTTCAAATTCAGAGTTCAGATTTCCGATACTCTCCACTCTAGTTCGTCGACCAATACAATCTAAAATATTGCGTAGCTTACAAATGGTGGCTTTCACTGATATCGGCTTGGCTTGGAATGGTTTAATACCCAATGATAAATCGATGTCTAAAAACCAAATATTGGGGCAGACTCCCGTAACACTGTCTATTAATATGCCCAATACAGAGGGTATTGCTATTGGATATGGTTTAGGGATGCGTATGGCATTATCCGGCTATCAACTGCGTGTAGATGCTGCATGGAATAAAGAGGGTATTAAAAGACCCCTAATTTATTTTTCCATTGGCACAGATTTTTAATTGAATAAAAATGGTCAAAAGAAAATGATATTTCGTTTGTTTTGCCCTATTTCGTACCTTCGCCCACTATTTTCAAATTATAGTTTATACTCGATATGAAGTTATCGCAATTTAAGTTCGACCTCCCTTTAAATCTGATTGCACAAAACCCAAGCAAAAATCGCGAAGAAAGTCGATTGATGATTGTGCATCGTAAAACCGGAAAAATCGAGCACAAAGTTTTTCACGACATCAAAAAATACTTCCATGACAAAGATGTAATGGTGGTCAATAACACTAAAGTTTTTTCTGCCCGTCTCTATGGAAAGAAAGAAAAAACAGGTGCAAAAATTGAAGTTTTCTTGTTGCGTGAACTACACAAGGTAAATCGCCTTTGGGATGTAATTGTGGATCCTGCCAGAAAAATCCGTGTAGGTAACAAACTATATTTTGGGGATAATGATGAGTTGGTAGCCGAAGTGATTGACAACACCACATCACGCGGACGTACCATTCGTTTTTTGTTTGATGGTACCGATCAAGAGTTTCGTGGAATGTTAGATTTGTTGGGTGAAACACCTTTGCCCAAATACATCAAACGCAAGCCAGACGCTGAAGATAAAGAGCGTTACCAAACAGTGTACGCCAAGCACGAAGGTGCCGTTGCTGCACCAACTGCAGGTATGCACTTTAGTAGAGAGTTGATCAAACGTCTTGAAATTGTGGGTGTCAAATTTGCAGAAACAACTTTACATATAGGTTTAGGTACTTTCCGTCAAATAGAGGTAGAAGATTTAAGCAAACACAAAATGGATGCTGAGTATTTTGCAATTGACGAATACTCCACTAACCTAGTGAATAAAGCCAAGGAAGAAGGCCGTCAAATATGTGCCATTGGTACAACAACATTGCGTGCA
Organism: Sphingobacteriales bacterium; assembly: GCA_027491165.1. GTDB lineage: Bacteria > Bacteroidota > Bacteroidia > Chitinophagales > Chitinophagaceae > Rurimicrobium. The sequence continues at coordinate 3,009 of JAIXWS010000064.1, forward strand.
TTGGAAAGCTCTGTTACGGCGCAAGGATTATTGAAACCCGCTGATGGATGGACGAATATGTTTATTCACCCACCGCACGATTTCTCTATTGCCAATTCACTAGTGACGAATTTTCACCTTCCGAAAACGAGCTTGATGATTATGACTTGTGCTTTTGCAGGTTATGATTTGGCAATGGAAGCTTATCACACTGCTATCAAAGAAAAATACCGTTTCTTTAGCTATGGCGATGCCATGATGGTAATTGATTAATGAGGTACATTATTGAAATTTTGAAGCCCAAAAACCAAAAAGTTTTTGGGCTTTTTCTTGGTGCAATGTCCCTAATCAAATACCCACCAACTTAGCCCTGGTATAGTAATTGAGGGAAACGATTTTATAATGGAGTAGTAGTTTATATTTGCCATCATGAAAATTACCAGATTGTTTACTGAGTTTTTTGAGTCAGAAAAGGCCTCAGGAATACTGTTGATTTTATGCACAGTCTTTTCACTACTGCTTGCTAATACTTCTTTTGCATTAGAATATGTCGCATTTTGGAAATTCGACCTTAATGGTCATACTGTCGAGCATTGGATAAACGATGGCTTGATGGCTATTTTCTTTTTGCTCATAGGCTTGGAATTGGAACGCGAGGTATATGCCGGTGAGTTATCGGATTTCAGAAATGCATTGTTGCCCATATTGGCTGCAATAGGTGGTATGCTTGTGCCGGCAGCATTGTATTTTATGTTGAATAAAGGTACCGATGCGTCTGCTGGTGCGGGTATCCCAATGGCTACAGATATTGCTTTTGCGCTGGCTGTATTAAGCTTATTGGGTAAGCGTGTGCCCATTAGCTTGAAAATATTTTTGACAGCCTTGGCCGTAATTGACGATATAGGCGCAATTTTATGCATTGCTTTGTTTTATACCAAGTCTATTGATTGGGGACAATTGGGTATTTCCATGAGCATCTTCGGGGCTTTGTTGCTGCTGAATCGACTAAAGGTACGCAACTTAATTCCCTACATAATAGGGGGTATTTTGATGTGGTATTTTATGTTGCACTCGGGCTTGCATGCCACTATCAGCGGTGTGCTGCTGGCCTTTGCCATACCCTTTGGTAATGGTAATCAAAAATCGAGCTCTTATATACTGCAGCACTTTCTTCATTGGCCAGTGGCCTTTATCATTCTCCCCATATTTGCCTTGGCCAATACTGCCATTACTTTTCCAAGCGATTGGCCGCAGCACTTAAGTGCCACCAGTAGTTTGGGTGTTTTTTTGGGCTTAGTAATTGGTAAGCCATTAGGGGTGTTTTTGATGAGCTTTTTGGCGGTGAGTATGGGATGCTGTTCTCTTCCTCAAGGTCTTGGCTGGAAACATATTTTGGGTGCGGGTATTCTGGCGGGTATTGGTTTTACGATGTCTATTTTCATCAGCTTGCTCGCGTTTGAAACAGACACTTATGTTGTTTCTTCAAAAATTGCTATACTCATTTCTTCTCTGATGGCATCCATAATAGGATTGCTCTTTCTGAGATTTGCGCAAGCCCAAAAAATAGAAGAAGAGGTGGAAGAGATCATTAGGATTTAATCGCCTTGCGGATGGAATAGCTGATTTGGACTAGCAAAACGAGGCCGCTACATGCAGCTGCGCACCAAACAAATAAACTAGGTAAGGGCGCTATGTTTAATTGTAAACTACCTAATTTTTGGGAAGCGATATATTGAATACTGACAGCTATTAATACCGCTACAGACAAGGCGCTCAGCATAATGGGAATATATTTCGCCATCAAAAAGCGACTTAGCTTTTTAGGGCTGTACCCAATTTGTAATAATAGTTGCACAGATGCCTGTGCTTTGGACATGGTAAGCTCAATAAACAACACAAAGACCAATGCTCCAATACCCATTAATAACAAGGCTAGTGCACCTGTTGCCCCCGAAACGATGTCAACAATAGAGCGCATTTTGCTAAAGCGTAATTGCTCGGCATTAGTGCTGTAATTGTTTTTTTCGAGGAAGCTTGTAAATGCTTTGTCGCTAGGGTCGGCAACCTTGATCATCACTCGTGAAATGCTGAGGGGCACTTGGGGTGCAAATTTGTTATTGCCAAAATCAATAAATGATTGGGGCACTAATACAGAGGATATTCTGTCGGAAAAGCCCTCAACTTGTGCACGGTAATTTGTTGCATTAGGGCCTTCGCCCATGGTCAATGTAAAACCCAAAGCTTTTACTGTTTGTTCGGAAAGTAGTGGTAGGCCTTGGCTTGGGGCAAAAACATAATTATACATGTTGAGAAAATCCCGCGACAGAATAATCGGTAAGGTATTGTCGCCCTCCTTCCATTGCCAGCTATGGGGCATTTGGTCCATAAACCGGTCTGGCGCTGCCTCTAAAAATAATAAGGTATAGAAGGCCATTGGTCCGCTGCCAATACTTGCCGAAACTTTAAAATTAGCGGGGCAGAGCATGCCCACATCTTGCACCTGCGGTGCACTTTTTATTTGCTTGATGTCTTGTGCTCTAAATTGAGCATGTTCTTTGTTGGCCATCGCGGCATCATCTACTTTTTTGCTGATGGTCAGAAAGGTGCTGCCAAGGCTGTCATTGCTGCTTTTACCCTGTAATAAATCTTGAAATACACTCCACATCATAACCGATACCAACAATAAAGTACACCCAATACAAAGCGCCACCCAGGCACTTATTAAGCGTCTTTGGTTGGTATTGCGTAGCAGTAGTTTTTTTAAAATCCCTACCGGTTTATTTGGGCTCACAGCATATAGGTTTTATGGTAAGGGAAAAAATTATTTTCATCAAGGTCGGCTAAAAGTAAACCTGCATTATTGCGCTGCACTATTTGTGCAATCAGGGATGCGGCTAGGGCCGTGTTTTTGTTGTCGAGATGGCTAAAAGGCTCATCCATTAATAAAAAAGAGAAGGGCTGCAGTAAAGCACGAATAATAGCAAGCCGTTGTTGTTCGCCATAGGAAAGTGTTTGCGCTCGTGCATTTTTTTTGTCACCAATACCTAATTGTTGCATCCACTCGCTAGCTTCTTCTGGGCTTATAGTATCGGTGATGCTTCGTTTTAATTCTAGGTTTTCCCAAGCACTGAGTTCAGGAAATAGACGCATGTCTTGAAAAATTACACTCACTTCTGTAGCTCTCAGCACAGCTTTTTCTTCGGCAGAAAATTGATCGAGGTCTTTGTTATTCCATGAAATGTTGCCTTCAAAATCAGTTCTTAAACCATACAGAAAATGAATGAGGGTTGTTTTGCCTGTACCCGAAGGTGCTTGAATAGAGATGTATTCAGAGGATGAAGCCTTAATATTTTTAAGCCAAACATCGGATGTTCGGGTGTTTAATTTTTCTTTTAGGGGTATCGGAACAAGTTGTTCGATTGACAAGGTCATCATTTGGTGTGGGCCTTTTTTATTGCATTAAAATACGCAAGTTGTTTTCGGCTTGTTGCGCTTTGCCATTATCTCCTATGGCACGATAAATTTGTAATTGCAAATTATAAATGGCAGGATTTCCTGCATCTATTTTTAGGGCTTGGTCCAAAGTCGCTAGGGCATTTTGGATATCCCCTCTCTGTGCAAAAAGTGTAGCATAACGCACGAGCACAGCGTCATTGCTCGCATCAATGGCTACTGCTTGTTGGTATAAGGCAAATGCCGAATCTAGCTTCTGACTTTCCATTGCAGCATTAGCAGCCATGTCTAATTTTGTTTTACGCTCTAGCACCGCGCTCAGGGGTACTCCATCATTTTCAATAATGTGCACTGCACTTTTGGTAGGCCATGCTCCGGCCTCTAATTGTGCTAAGCTGATATAGCGTGAGTAGGTAATGTAATAGTCCCAATCTTTGGTGTCGCGGTCGTTGTAGCGAACATAGATGCCCGAAAAATTATTGCTGTCTTTTTCAAAATAGCGAAATATTTCAGACATATTAGATGCTACAATTGTTTTTCTGTTTTTGATTGTTGTGTTTTGTTTTATCCAATCGGCAGCTTGCTTTCCACTATTTTGGTAATAGTCTAAATCATAAACGCCTATGGCTTTTTTAATCCCGCCTGAAAACTCGTTGAAGTAAACATATTCGTTAGGAAAACTACGAACAATCCATGCCAATGGTAAAGCCAAACCTATTGTTATAGCAGCTATTGTAGCGTATTGGTATATTTTTTGCGCAGCAAATTTTTCCAATAAATTGCTGCAAAATAGTGCAGCTAAAATAACCATACTGGGGTATACAAAAAAGAAATGTCGCCAAGTATCGTATAGAACAGAATCTTTGTAAATGGCATAGGCTACTGGAAAAATCAGCGTAAACAAGAGTATTGTAATGGCTGCTTTACCATATTTTTTTTGAAGAGATCGAACAGTTGCAATTGACCCAATAAACGCGAGTAAAATGAAGATGGGTGTTGAAATGCTAATCCATTTCATGGTATAGGTATTAGGTACTTCATTATTCATGATGTAGGCACCATTGTAGAGCATTCGTATTGGTACTTCGCGATGAGTCATTGCTTCCAATGCTTCAAGAGGTTTGCTCAATGGTTCTTGCAAAGCCCAAGGCCAAAACATAATACCAATAACATAGCCAAGTATAAAAGTTGTTGCTAATTGAGCGGCCATTTTTTTGGCTGAGGCGCTAAAATTAGTATTGATTTTCTCCTTAAAATTTGTATCCCACAAATAATACGCAGTAATAAATAGAGCAGTATATGGAATCATTAAAATACCTCCAATACGGAATCCCATAGCTAGCCCAAATCCAATACCCATCAATAGTGCATACTTCCATTGTGCTTTAGGATTCCCAAATGTGGCAATGTATTTCATGAGATAATACAAGAAAAAAACATTCGCAAAAGCAAAGGGTATATCTTTAGGATTATTCATAGATTCACCCAAAATTCTTGGGCTGAACGCAATAAGAATAAATGCAAGCACTCCAGTTCGCCATCCACCAAAATGTTTGCCCAATAGGCCTGTATATATAAAAAGTAGTGCTCCAAATAAGGAATTGATGATATGCCTAAAGGTCAATTCGTCGGAAGAAGCAAATAGGCTTTTATGCAAAAAGGTTACTGTAAAATCATATAGGCCACCGTAATAATGCAGCCCTGCTACTTGTGCCCAGTTTTGTTTGTCGTAGTCAAGGGCTACATCGCTTCCGTTAAAAAAATAATTGTAAATATCATGGCCATAAATAATCAAAGACCATTCATCGCCACTCATGCCGTGCCATGTGCTGAAATAGGGCATCAATACAATGCTCAATGCCGATAGGGCAATAAATATTTTTTGCCATATTTTATCTTGATTTGCGTCGATAGAATTCATAAGGAGCTTATCTTTTAAATATAATTTTAGTGGTAAATATAATTGTTTTGGATGGCTTGGTGTAGGGATTACAATTCTAATTTCAAGTATCGACCTGTATGGCTTTCTTTTTTGGCGGCTACTTTTTCAGGAGTGCCTGCTACTACCACATTTCCTCCACCATTTCCGCCTTCTGGTCCAATATCGATGATATAATCAGCAACTTTCAAAATATCCATATTATGTTCGATAACCATTACTGTATTGCCTCTTTCTACCAGGCGGTTTAATACCGATAGTAAATGTTTGATGTCTTGAAAGTGAAGTCCTGTAGTGGGTTCGTCCAATAAATAAATGGTTTGTCCTGTATCTCGTTTCGATAGCTCGGTTGCCAATTTTACCCTTTGAGCCTCTCCTCCGCTTAATGTTATTGCGCTTTGACCTAGTGATATATAACCAAGTCCTACATCTTGTAAAGTTTTTGATTTTCGATACAACATGGGTACGTTAATGAAAAATTCTACAGCTTCATCGACTGTCATATTTAGTACATCAGAAATCGATTTTCCACGATAGCGAATTTCTAAAGTTTCTCGATTGTAGCGTTTGCCATTGCAGGTTTCACAATGCACATATACATCGGGTAAGAAATTCATTTCTATTGTACGCATGCCACTTCCTTGGCAGCTTTCACATCTTCCACCTTTGACATTAAAGGAGAATCTACCTGCTGAATAGCCTCTGATTTTTGCTTCAGGGATTTGGGC
>JAIXWS010000053.1 GCA_027491165.1 Sphingobacteriales bacterium
ACCCCAAAATGGGGGGTAGAATTAGGCATCCCCGTTGCACAATCTATGGTTTTCCAAGAAGGGGGCAACTTATTGTCAGATGGCGCGGGCAATCTGGCTACAACGGATGCAGTATATTATCAAAACACCATTTACAACGGCTATAGTCGCATCCGAACCAATGACTCGCTCAAAAGTAATCTTGCTTTAAAAAGATTAGATGTATTACCAGCATTGCCTAATGATGGCGGTACAGGCCATATTGATTTGTACTTAGATATGACAGATGAAAACACTTTTATCCATACCAAATTGCCTCCAGCAATGGCTTCGGTACCAGGCTTTACAGATTATGCCATAGCCAATAGGAATATCGATACCCTAAAAACAAGAAAAACCTTTAATGGATATAACTATTACTTTTATACTATACCCTTTCCTACCAAAGATGATGGCTCTTGGTATACCTCAGCAACAGATTACGAGTATTATACGCGCACCTATTCCAATCATTTAATAGTCAACAAAACCATTATTCAACCTATCTTTAGTGATGCCATTAGTGGTAATGCTGCTGGGGATGCTGCTGCGATAGACTCTATTAAAAAAGCATATCCTGGATACAACATTATCCCTATTGATATGCGCTATTTAGATGGCTCTGGAGGTTCTATTCATTGTATCACCAAAGAAATGGCAGCGGATAATCCGTTGCGTTTTTTACATTCCCCTTATCGTGGTGTGGTTTGGTATCAGTCGGCCTACCCTATGGATGCCATAATCACCAACCGCAGTGGCGTTGCTTCGGCAACATTGTATTGGAGAGTAAAAGGAGCTACTACTTGGAAATCGATTGGTATGTCGTCGGCACCAGGCAACCATTGGTTGGCTAACTTGCCTTCAGCGGGAATAGCCCCTTTTGATTTGATTGAGTACTATATTTCAGCAACATCCAACAATGGCAAAACCATTACTAGACCTATGCCTGGGGCAGATGGACCCTATAGTTTTTGGTTTCAAAACACAAATGGTATTGCAGAAAAAACAACAGAGGCCCTTGAAATTGGAAACCTGTACCCCAATCCAGCAACGGATAAAGTAAATGTTGAATTGCTTATCAAAAAACCTTTGGACATTTCAATAAGCATTCTAGATATGACCGGAAAAGTTTGGGTTAACGAGGATTTCGGAACCATTGCCAATAGCCAATATTTGGGTATAGCTACTACAGCATTGAACACTGGAATGTATATACTGAGTATTAGAAGCGGAAATGAAACGATTGCATCAAGAAGATTGTTGAAAAAATAAAAGCCTTTCCACTGGATACAATTTGCCGCCACATTAAATAAAAATGTGGCGGCTTTTTTTATTTACTTTTGGGTAGAAAATATTTTATGAACACATTTGGCAGAAAATTTCGCATTCATATTTTAGGTGCTTCGCACGGATCCCATATTGGCATTTGTATCGATGGCTGCCCTGCAGGAATTGACATTAAACAATCAGATTTCTTTAAAGATATCAACAGACGAAAGGCAGGAGCGGCAGGCACTACAACCCGAATAGAAGAAGATATGCCGCAAATAATTAGTGGTATTTTTAATAGTAAAACCACTGGCGCCCCCATTACCATTTTATTTGAAAACAATAATACAATTGCTACAGATTACGAAGAAATAAAGCAAACACCTAGACCTGGCCATGCCGATTTTGTTTTGGATAAAAAATTTGGAGGATTTAATGATTACCGCGGTGGAGGGCACTCTTCGGGTAGATTAACATTGGCACTTGTAGCAGCAGGTGTTGTAGCCAAAAAAATATTATCCAACATTGTTATCGAAGCGCATCTAGCGGAGGCTGGAGGCAATCATAATATTGAAGAAGCTATAGCACATGCTATAGAAGCTCAAGATAGCATTGGTGGCATTGTGCGTTGCAGGGTAAGCGGCTTGCCTATTGGATGGGGTGAGCCCTTTTTCGACTCCATAGAGTCCACCATCAGCCATCTTGTGTTTTCGATACCCGCCGTAAAAGGAATTTCTTTCGGAGCTGGATTTGCCGCAACAAAAATGACGGGCAGCCAACATAACGATGCCCTCGTTGACGAGAAAGGCTCCACCAAAACCAACCATGCCGGTGGCATCAACGGAGGCATCAGCAATGGCAATGAATTGTTCTTTGATGTAGCCGTAAAACCTACAAGTAGTACTCCAAAAGAGCAAAATACCTGGAATAATCAAACGCAATCAGTTGAGCCCTTTACGATAAAGGGGCGACACGATTTATGTGTCGCACTAAGGGTACCTGTAGTAGTAGAAGCATCAGCAGCAATTGCCTTGGCAGACATGTATTTATTGTATTAATGTTTGTAGGATAGCATTGCGCCTTTAAAAAAGCCGAACGATAGCCCTAACCCACTGTTGTACTGAGACCTTAAAACCCAAACAACTGAGGACAACAATTCAATATAATTTTTTTATCTGTATAAAAATTAGGCAATACAGAGCCAATATAAATTAAAGAAACAAAAAACAGGAGAATAGGCCTTAAATCAAGAAAATGATTCGACTCCATAAGAGCTGTTATCCCTTTCTAAGCAGTGCAAACGCATTTTACAACTTTTCAATTGCAAATACTTCTATAATTTTCGCAAAAGCGCCCTAATTTTGCTTTCTAATGTCGGACGCAATAAAACACGAATGCGGATTAGCTTATATCCGCTTACTTAAGCCGCTTACTTATTATCGTCAAAAGTACGGCAGCACTTTCTACGCACTCAACAAGCTTTATTTGTTGATGGAAAAACAACACAACCGAGGGCAAGACGGTGCAGGAATTGCCACTGTAAAACTCAACACCGAACCGGGTTATCGTTTTATGCATCGAATGCGCTTAAATGGATCGGGAGCTATTGCTCGCTTATTCCAAGACATCCATGGCCAAGTTGCAGAATTAGAAACATCACATCCCGAAATAGCGAATCATCCCGGTTTATTAAAAGGATATTTACCTTTTATGGGCGAGATCCTTTTGGGTCATCTACGCTATGGCACGCAAGGAAAAAATGATGTGAATTTTTGCCATCCTTTTATCAAATCAGACATTAACCCTACCCGAAATTTGATGATGGCGGGTAATTTTAATTTGGTAAACACCGATGAGATCTTAGACAAGGTAAAACCAAACATCACTACACCTGCAGGAAGCGACCTTGGGGCCATGATCGAAACGATACATCATTTCCTTTGCGAAGAGGACAGCAAAAATCCAGAGAAACTGGACCTCGTGTCGGCACTAAAAAATGCTACTACTTTGTTTGACGGTGGTTATGTTTGTAGCGGCTTAGTAGGAAATGGAGATAGCTTCGTCATGCGCGACCCCAATGGTATTCGACCAGCCTTTTTCTACCAAAACGATGAAATAGTAATTGTTGCATCAGAAAGGCCCGCGATAATGACCACCTTCAATATACCTATAGAAGAGGTTCATGAATTAAAGCCCGGCCATGCAATAATCGTAGATGCAGAGGGCAATTTCAATCATTCAGAAATTTTGGCTCCGCGCGAACTGAAGGCATGTAGTTTTGAGCGCATCTATTTTAGCAGAGGCAGCGATGCAGATATCTATAAAGAGCGCATGCAACTAGGGCGTAACCTAGCAGGCACAGTACTTAAGGTGCTGAACAACGACTTAAAAAACACCATTGTTTCTTTTATTCCCAATACCGCCGAAACAGCCTTTTATGGCCTCATTAAAGGTCTTGAAGATTATTTGAAGGAAATAAAAATCAATAAAATACAAGCCAAGCGCGACACCATGACCGATGAGGAAATGGAAGAACTGATCAGCCGTAGAGTGCGTATTGAAAAGCTAGCGATTAAGGATGTAAAAATGCGCACCTTTATCACCGAAGACGCATCTCGTGACGAAATGGTACAGCACGTCTACGACATCACCTATGGCACAGTACAAAAGGGAGTAGACACCCTAGTCGTTATTGATGACTCCATTGTACGCGGTACTACTTTACGCCAAAGCATTCTTAAAATGCTGGATAGATTAGGGCCTAAAAAAATCATTATTGTTTCTTCTGCTCCTCAAATTCGCTATCCTGATTGTTATGGCATTGACATGAGCAAGATGGGTGACTTTATTGCATTTCAAGCTGCCGTTGCCTTGCTCAACGAATCTGGCCGCGGGCATATACTTACTGATACATACAAAGCATGCAAACAAGCGGAACAACATGGAACTTTACAAAACGAAAATTTTGTAAAGGCCATTTATGCACCCTTTTCTAATAAAGAAATCAGTTTGAAAACTGCAGAGCTCTTAAAGGATGAAGAAGTCAATGCAGAGGTAGATATTATTTACCAATCGCTTGATGGTTTATATGACGCCTGCCCTCATCATAAAGGCGATTGGTATTTCACAGGCAATTACCCCACACCTGGCGGCAACCGTGTTTCCAATAAGGCCTTCATTAACTATATAGAACAAAAGGTAGGTAGAGGTTATTAATGAGCCGCTCATCTTCTTAAAAATAAAGCCCTCTGAAACAATTGTTCAGAGGGCTTTATTCGTTAAATAGAGTAAGATTACTTTGTTTTCGCAGGTGTTTTTCCTGGTGCCATTGCCGCTTTTAATTGTTTTACAAAAGCATCATTAGGGTCTATAGCCGAAATTTTTTCCATATACACTTTCGTTTGTGCTTTATCATCTTTGTTGTAATAATAAAGAGCTAAGTATTGGTAGGCCTTGTTGAGATCTCCGGGTTTTTTGATGTACTCTTTGCTGTCGGGGATATTCAACCAATCATTGAAAAATGGCAGCGCATCGCCCGTTTTGCCCTCATTATCTACCGCAGCAGCTACGCGGCCTTGCCAATAAGGAGCCGAAGGCTGATCGGGATAACGAGCGCGCATCGCAGCAAATGCTTTTGCTGCTTCACTATATTGCTTGCCATAGTACTTATACAAGCCCCAGTTAAAGTAATCAATCGCCTTTGTATTGGGATTATCTGCACTAATTTTGCTATACCATTCACCTGCTTTGGCGTAAGCGTCTACATTTTTTTTCGCTATAAACCCTTCCGCTATTTTACGATAGACTTCAGATTTGTCTTTAGAAGAATCTGCTGCAATCGCTTTGTTATAATACATATCCGCTTCGGCAACTTTACCGTTTTGACTCAAGATTTTACCATAATACATATAATCTGATGGCAAGATTTTCTTAGGATCTTGTTTGGCAAAAAACTTATCCATATTAAGGAGTGCGTTTACAGAATCGTTTAATTCTGATTGACTATATCCAATAATGCGGTACATGTATGGCTTTTCCGCGCCAGATGCAATTAATTCTTGCATCTCTTTAATCGCTTCTGGATAATATTTTGCTAAATAAAGCAGATTGGCATGTTGTATTTTGTCTTCAACAGATTTATCAGAAAGCTTAAGATATTCATCACTGTTTTGTTTGGCCAATTCATATTTACCAACATAAAAATAAGCACTGGCCAAATCGCGATAAGGCAAAGGATTATTGGGATCATACTTTTTGGCGCGGTCATAATTGACAAGGGCACTATCGTATTTGCGTGCTGCATACCACAACTTACCAATCCGGCTATAGGCTAATGAGTTTTGGGCATCTTTAGCAATTACATTTTCGTAGCTCGTCATAGCCTTTCCGCCACCATCATCTAGTTTTTGTGCAGCATCGCCATAACCAATTTTCAAGTCCACATTTTCAGGCGCTTTTTCCATGGCCTTGCTGTAATATTCCATAGCCAATGTAGGATTGCCTCCTTCTATACCTAAGGCATCGGCTGCAAATTTTTGCTGCTCCCATTCTTTCTTCTTGGCTTTACTTGCAGCTTGCAAAGCCTTTGCAGTGGCTTCTGTACTATTGCCCTCTGTAAACAAAACACGTGCAAGACCTGCAATATTGGCCGCATCATCAGGAAATTTACTGAAGGTAGCACGTGCGGCATCTTTATTTTCATTACCCAGCTGTGCCAAACCAAGGTAATAATTGGCGCGCGCGTTTCCTGCAGCTAGGGGTTCCAATATTTTTTGTGCTGTTGCATAACGCTCGTATTGGAGCATTTTAATGCCCTCTTCTACGGACTGTGCCTTGGCAGCCCATACAAGGCCTAATGCTGCGGCAACAAGAATTGATTTTTTTGTGTTCATCATTATTTATGGAATAAAATGGTTGTTTGATTTATTATTGGGGCTCTGTATTGATAGCTGCTTCGCGGATAACAATGCTCATACGCATAGGCACTAAACGTGCTTTGCCCATAATGAGTTGTCCTACATCCGATGCTAAAAAGTTGCTAAAGCCGGTTGCTAGGCCGGGATAGGTTTCATTTTTTATATAGTTCATTTTGCGCACCAAAGGATAAAGCTTCAGGGCAATATCCGCTTGATAGGGTTGATAAAATTGTTGGGTGCTATCATTCAGTATGCCTGCAATACGAACATCCGTGCTAAACCTTTCGGCTGTAGAGTCCATTGTATCACTAATGTAACTCAAACCTACAAAACCAATAGCTTCTGGATTCTTAAGCACGTATTGTATGACCTCTTGGTTACCTTTTGCCGCATAAAGATTTTTGCTCAAAGGCTCACCTTTCATAATAGAGTCCTTTATAAATCTTAAGGTGCTAGAACCCGCATTGTCAAATACCACTGTATATTTTTGTTGGTTTTGTCCCGCCAAGATACCGCGTAATTGAACTTTACTAAAAGTAGTGTCCTTTGCTTTTTTATGCAGCACTACCGCAACGGCATCTTTAGCGAGCACTAAGGAAGAGGGTACATTTTTATTTTCAAGACAATACTTTTTCTCTTCTTCTGTCAATTCGCGCGATACGATTACCAATTTTGTTGTACCTGTTAGATAATCTTTAATCGCCTCTGATTCGGGCTTATAGTTTACGGTGATTTTAGCCTCTGGATAAGTGCTCATAAAGACTTTTAGCTCTTCATCCATTATAGGTTTATAGGTTTCATCAACCGAAATGTTGATGCTGCCAGAAGTCAGCGTATCTGTTACCTTGGGTACAGATGCGTCATCGCCACAGGCCGACAATAAGGCCAAACCCAGTACCCAAATGTTTATATTTTTCTTCCACTGCATCATTGCAATTTTAGACATAAATTGTTAGAGAAGGTTTGAATAAGCGCTTAATCTAACAGAAGTTTAACAGCGGCCAAAGATAAGCGTACAGCGGCTTCTGAATTGATTGAAAAACTAGAAATAACACTAAATTATTGTCGCCCACCAATCTGCTGAAGATCAGTATATCCACGCCAAATCCTAAATATACCGTACAATGCCAAGAGCCCACTAAAAACATAGGCGCTGGCAGGGCCTAGGTCGATACTGGCAAACTTTTTGACATTGAAGATCAATGCAGCAAACAA
>JAIXWS010000117.1 GCA_027491165.1 Sphingobacteriales bacterium
ATTTTAGCGCATTTAGGCATGGGCGTGCCTGCCGAAGAATTATCCATTAGCTTTTTGGAGGGCGTGATTACCAATATGCATGTGGAAGATGATTTACTCAAAGGAGAAAGTTTCTTTTTGGCAGAGGTAAAAAGTATGAAGCACTCCGCTGAAGCCATAGCACAAAAAGGAGCGCAGCTTGTTTTAATGGATGAATTATTTAAAGGCACCAATGTGCATGATGCTTACGACTGCACAAAGGCTATCGTAGAAGGTTTATTGCAACATCCACAGCACATCATGATACTCTCTACCCATCTACACGAAGTAGCATACCATTTCGAAAAGCAAAAGGGATTGGCGTTTTACTGCTTTCATACTACAATTGGCAAAGAAGGAAATTTTGAATTTAACTACCAATTGAAGGAGGGAATATCGGATGAACGTATTGGTTATAAAATATTGGTGAAGGAGGGGATTGTCAACATACTTCATCACAAAGGCTAAATTTTTAGTTCCTTATTATTTCTATTATTTTTGAGCATCAAATATGATTATGCGTTTACTTTTTTCGATTCTATTGTGTCAACTTTTATCTCTCCTTTCGAATGCCCAAACAAGTCCTAAACGAGAGTTTCGGGCAGCTTGGATAGCCACAGTATCAAACATCGATTGGCCTTCCAAACAAGGCTTACCTTCGATACAACAACAGCAAGAGCTCATCAACCGCTTGGATGCTTTAAGAGCAATGGGCTGTAATGCGGTAATCCTGCAAATACGCCCAGCTGCCGATGCCTTGTATGCCTCGGAATATGAACCATGGAGCCGATTCCTCAGCGGAAAACAAGGGCAGCAGCCCTTTCCAGCATATGACCCCTTAAGCTTTGCCATAGAAGAAGCCCATAAGCGCCATATGGAATTGCACGCTTGGTTCAACCCTTTTAGAGCCCTTACCGATAGTAAAAAGAATCCAAACCCGCCTTCACATGTCACCCACAAGCACCCAGATTGGATAATTAGCTATGGCGGCAAATCATACATAGACCCAGGAGTTCCAGAAGCGCGTGAATATGTTACTAAAGTCATCATGGATGTGGTGAAAAGATATGATATTGACGGTGTGCATCTCGACGATTATTTTTATCCATATCGTATTCCGGGAGTAGAATTTGGCGACGGACAAAGCTTCAACAGATTCAAAGAATCTTTTAGCAATAAAGAGGATTGGCGTAGAAATAATGTGAGCACATTTGTGGCCACCTTGTACAACAATATCAAGAGCGAAAAGAAATTCGTAAAGTTTGGTATTAGCCCATTTGGGGTATGGCGTAATGCCAGCAAAGACCCCGAAGGCTCGGCTACTCGTGGCGGACAAACTTGCTACGATGATTTATATTCCGACATCTTGCTTTGGCAAAGAAAAGGCTGGGTAGACTATACTTTGCCCCAATTATATTGGGAGCATGGGCACCGTGCAGCTGCATTCGAAACTTTGCTTCCTTGGTGGGAAAACCACAGTTATAAGCGCCATATGTATTTTGGATTGGGCGTATATCGCATGGCCGAATCGAAGGCTCTAATATGGCAAGGACCAACAGAAATTTTAAAACAAATAGAAGCTATCCGCACCAAATGTGAAAACCCTGGAGTAGTTTTCTATAGCGCTTCAAGCTTTAATAAAATCAGTAGTGCATTGAGTGATAGCCTCAAAAATGCTACCAACAAACATGTTGCATTTCCGCCCACAATGCCTTGGCTTGACAATAAGGCGCCGGATGCACCCGAATTGAAAGCAGAAAAGAAAGTTGATTTCTTGCAACTTGAGTGGAGCACTGTGGGTAAAAAACAGGACAATATTACCTATGCAGTTTATCGTTTTCAAAAAAACGAAACGATTGATTTGGATAAAAGCGAACACATCATTTCTGTGCAAAAAGGCAATAAATTCATGGACAAAACAGCTTCCACCAAAAAGAATGAAGTATACGTGGTTACTGCATTAGATAGGCTTTGGAATGAAAGTAAGGCGAGTAATGTGGTCAATGATTAAAATAATTGTGCAATGCGCTCCGAAAGCCTTTCAGCCCAAACAGCATATTCCTTGCTCGAAGGGTGTAATTGATCTTCGGCCAAAAAATCTTCCTTCAGAGCATTGGCCCTAGTGCTATCGGTGATGTCTATAAAATGACATCGATGCATCACCGTAATTTCTTGTGCAGCAGCATTGTAAGCATCGATTTCTTGGGCTATTTGTGCACGGTCTTTGCCCTCAGCAAAAGGGGTAAAACCCCAATCGGGTATAGATAAGACAAATACTTTATCGCTATGGCCATTAGCAAAATGTATAGCTTGTATCAACAGTTGCGTAAATTCTGCCTGGTAATTTTCGAGTGTACGGCCGCGGTATTGGTTGTTGACACCGATAAGTAAACTAACAAAAGAAAAGGTTTCGTTGATGGCTTTTTCTCTTATCGCTGCTTGTAGTTCATCGGTTGTCCAGCCCGTAGTGGCCACAATTACCGGCTCTGCCAACTGAATATTTTTTTGCTGCAAAAGTGCTACTGTTTGCATCGGAAAATTTGCTGCAAAAGGCACTTGTTCGCCAATAGTATAAGAGTCGCCAAGGGCAAGGTAAGTGAGCATGTCTGGTGGATTAGGTTTTATAAATCAGCTCCAAAATAAGGGAATTATAGCAACTTGAAGAATCGTTTTACTTTTACATACTGACCCCTCCAAGAAGGGGAATCCGAAAAGGAATTATTGCACAACAATCGTTTTGATATTGACAAATTCGCGCAAGGCAAAAACAGATAGCTCGCGGCCATAACCACTATTTTTGATGCCCCCAAAAGGCAAGCGTGGGTCAGAATGTACCGCTGCATTTATAAAGCAATTGCCTGCTTGTATTAATTGCTGGGCAATAGTTTCGGCGTGTTTTCTATTTTTTGAAAAGATGGCAGAACCCAATCCGAATTCTGTATCGTTGGCTATTTTAATCGCCTCTTTTTCATCTTTTGCTTCTATGATTACAGCTACTGGCCCAAACAACTCTTCGCTATAAGCAGCCATTGCTTTTTTTACTTTACTCAATAGTGTTGGCGGGTAATAGGCGCCAGCGCCCTCGGGTATATAGGCACCACAAAGCAATTGAGCACCTTGCTCGATAGTCTTGAGCACCTGATTATGTAATTCGTTTCGTAAATCAAATCGGGCCATTGGGCCAATAACATTACTGGTATCAGTTGGGTCGCCAAAGCTTGCAGCTTTAATCTTTGCCAACATTTTTTCTTCAAAAATTTTCCGAACTTTCTTGACTACTACAAAACGTTTCGCCGCGACGCAACTTTGGCCACTATTGATAAAGCGCGCCTCGAAACAAGTGTTTACGGCAAGGTCTATATCAGCATCTTCCAACACGATATAAGCATCACTACCCCCCAATTCTAAAACCTGCTTTTTCAAATTTTGCGCAGCAATAGCAGCTACTTTACGACCAGCGGCAGTACTACCTGTAAAGGTCACTGCCGAAACTTGTGGAGCAGCAATGATTGCCGCAACATTTTCTGAATCGGTAATCACACTCTGAAACAAAGCCTTTGGCGCGGCGGCCTGTTTTAAGATTTTCTCAATAGCCAAAGCACAGCCACTTACATTAGCGGCATGTTTTAAGATCATAGCATTCCCGGAAAGCAGTATAGGCGCCATAGCCCGGAAAACCTGCCAATAAGGAAAATTCCAGGGCATGATGGCCAGTACAACACCCAAAGGCTGATAGCTCACAAAGCTCTTTTTAGCTTCTGTTTTTATTATTTCATTGGCCAACATTTTGGGGCCTTCTAGGGCATAAAATTCCATTGTTTTGGCACATTTTTCCAATTCGGCCCGGCTTTGTGCAATAGGCTTACCCATTTCGGCAGTGGCCAATTGGGCATACACCTCCACATTGGCTCTAATAGCCTTTGCGATAGCCAGCAACAAGGCAGCTCTTTCTTGTAAAGTGCTTTGCGACCATTGCTGAAAAGCCTTATCAGCAGACAACAATGCTTTATTGATTTGCTGGTCGGTATGTTGTTGATAAGTGCCTATTAACTTTCCTGTAGCCGGATTAAGGGACAAAAACGTTTGATTTTCCAAATTGGTAATTGTTAAGTTGATACTGCAAAGTAAAACCTTGATGGCGTTATGGATTTGGTAAATAAACAATAGGGAAATTCATAAATTTTATAGTTAAAGCGCTGGGCTTGAGCAGGGGTTCAATATTTTTTTTTGTAAATGCGCTTGAAGATTGCATTTCTAAAAACTTTTTTACTACATTTATCCCTTGTAAAACTTAACAATTAAGATGCGTAACGTAATATTATCCCTTTCGGCCGTTCTATTTATCGGTTTTGTAGCTTGTAAACCTGGAGAATCAGACAAAACAGTGCGTTCTATGTCGGCCTCTATTAAGCGTAATTCTGGCGACTCAGCTGTAACCTGGAATGCTGATGCAGCGAAGGTTTATGCTGAAATACCCTTTACAGGTTCTGTACGTTTTTTGGGTTCACAATACAAAACCAACCCTACATCGTTAAACATGTTTGTTAACAGCTATAAAGGCAAGGGAACTTATACTTTGTACCAAGGTAGTGCCGTACAAACAGATAGCAACTCGGTAAAATTGACTTATTTGGGTCGTGAGTTTAACTCTATCAAAGGTTCTGTTGAAATTATTGAAGATAACGCTGAATATTACATAGGTCGTTTCAACTTTACGGGTAGCAACCTAAATGATACGATTACCGTTACCAATGGTAGTTTTACGATTGGCAAATAATTATACCTACTTCTGTATACAAGAAAAAGACCTCCAATTGGAGGTCTTTTTCTTTTTAGCAAATATGATTACTTCTTCTTCATACAGAATTCTATCTCATCGGCAGTAATGGGAATGTTTTTAAACAAATCGATATTGCCATTTTTGGTAAGCCAAAAATTATTCTCGATACGGATACCAATTTGTTCTTCCTCGATATATATGCCTGGCTCGATAGTAAACAACATTCCTTCTTTCAAAGCCTCGGTACGTGTACCCACATCATGTACATCAATACCTAAATGATGGCTCATGCCATGATAAAAATACTTGCGATAAGCAGGGTTTTCGGGGTCTTGGTTTTTAATATCTGCCTTACTGATTAATCCCAATTTCAAGATTTGCTTTTCCATTTCCGCATTGGTTTTGGCCACATAATCTGTAAAGACAATACCTGGTTTCAGAATAGATTTGGCAAATAAATGAGCATCCAAAACAGCATTATATACCTCGCGTTGGCGCTTGGTAAACTTCCCGCTTACGGGTATGCTGCGCGACAAATCAGCACTGTAATTGCCATAAGATGCGCCAAAATCCATAAGGATAACTTCACCACTTTTACACACTTTATTGTTATCGACATAATGCAGTACACGAGCCCTATCGCCACTAGCGATGATGGGGTCATATGCATGGCGAACAGCGCCATTTTTTATAAACTCATGAATGATTTCTGCTTCGATTTCGTTTTCGGTAACACCCGGCTGCACAAAGCGCAATACTCTTCGGAAAGCCTTTTCCGTAATGTCAATAGCCTGTTGCGTGATGGCTACTTCATCTTTGGTTTTTATAGCACGAACTTCTTTGATCAAACGTGCGGCTCTTTCGTAATGATGCAGCGGGAATCGATTTTTTATTTGTTGAACAAACAACAAGTCGGTACGGTAAAGGGATCCATCAAGACGGTCATTCTCATTGGTATTGAGGTATACCGTATCGGCATTATGCATCATTACCTGCAACATGGCATCAAAACTATCGGCCCATTGGATATTTTGAATTCCCGAAATGGCACTGGCTTCATCCTTACGCAATTTATGCCCTTCCCATTTTTCAAGATGTTCATTAGGACGCAAAAGCACCAAAACTTCACGAGCATTTTTATCAGGATTATCGGGAAACAAAACAAGCATAGACTTTTCTTGCTCTACCCCCGAAAGCCAAAGCACATCACTATTCGGGCGATTGGTATACACCGCATCACCATTAGTACTGAGCACTTCGGTACCCTGAAAAATGGCCATCGAATTGGGTTTCATCTTTTTGATAAAACGTTGTCTATTCTGGGTGGCTAACTTGGGTAATAAAAGTTGATTCCTCATATTTCTATTTTAAAAAATTGGAGACTAAAAGTAAAAAAATCATGGAACAAATTTAGATTCTTGCATGCCAAGGGATTTCTTCTTTTCCATTAATATGTGTAATGTATCGCGCTAAGACAAACAAAAAATCAGATAAACGATTTAGATATTGAACAATAACATCAGAAACTTCTTCATCCAACTCACGCATATGCACACATAGCCTTTCGGCACGCCGGCAAACACAACGAGCCACATGGCAAGAAGAGGCTCCTTGATGTCCACCAGGCAAAATAAAAGAACGCATTTCGGGCAACTGTTCATTCATTTCATCAATTCGGTTCTCTAGCCAATCAATATCGCTCTGGTACAAATCAGGAAGTTTCAATTTTACTTCCTTGGCACTAGTGGTTGCCAACTCAGCACCTAAAGTAAATAAACGATCTTGTATTTCACGAAGCCAATTGTTGATGGTTTCATTATTCGTCAAATCATTAACCAAACCAAGGTGAGAATTAAGCTCATCAACAGTTCCGTAACTTTCTATGCGAATATGACTTTTGGATACGCGCGTACCGCCAATCAAACTTGTTTGGCCTTTATCGCCAGTTTTGGTGTATATCTTAAACGACATTTAATTAATCTTTAGATGCTCAAAAGTAGAAACATATTTCTACATTTGACGGATAGTATATTCAGATGATTTTTTCAACATTACAAAAACGTTTCTGGGGCCTAGCACTTCTACTTCTATGCATGATGGCACCAGACTTTGCTAGTGCCCAAAGCAAAACAGAAGGCGAACTGGTACAAAAAATTGTATATTGTTTGCGACTAAACGATAGCTTTTTGTACGCTAAAGTTTTTCCCGCAACAGATACCCTATGTGCCATTACATTGCGTAAAGCGCCCCTTACAAGTGATGCCTACCAAAGAGCAAAATATTTATCTGCTAGTGAAGACTTAATGATTAACCAAGACTCTGCTAACCTAAAGCAAGCAATTGTATGGTTTAAAAATGTTTTGAAAAAAGGGAAAAAACTGGGTATCCATTGGGAGGCAATAACTATGAGTCGTTATGAACTGGAGGCATTAGCCAAAACTAGGGATGAGGCCTTGGAAGCCATTGCTCCAGAACGATTTGTAGGCTATGTCTTTTTAGAAGATCAATTAACCCGAAAAATATTCACCTTTACGGTGAGTGACATCATGAAGATGGATGGCAAATTTTACGGTGGCGAATTAAACTATATTTTTGAGGCCAATAATAAAGATGATTTTAATGCAAAGCTGAAGGCTGAGAAAATTCGAATAAAAAAAGGTTTATCTGACAGCACGGAACAAAATACGGACTCTACCCAATCGAGAGAGGACCAAGAAGTCAACAACAAAAGAAAGCAAATAGCTGATAGAAAGTATTTTGCTGGTTATCTAGATGAAGAGACGCCCGTTAGTCTATATATTCGATATATCGAAGGTGGCTGCCCCGAGGGCATTTGTAGTTGGGAAGCCATTTTTAAATTTGGAGATAATGAATATAGTAGACAAGAAGTAAGTAAAACAAAAGATGGTAAATGGGTATTTTTAGAGGAGGAAACGAGTGGTGTTTTAGAACTTGAATTAAAAGGAAGTGTTTTTAAAGGAATATACACAGCTTCCTTAGACAAAGTGGAATATGATGCCGTGCTAAAAGAAAAGACCATGACCAAAAAGAAACTAGAAATTCTAGATGCTTTGATGGATGATGATATGGACCATTAAAAAAAACGAAAGACTTCTTGACGAAAATACTACTTATGTTTTCAAACCTATTGAAGACGAAAGTATGGCATAGACATCTACAATTTAGCACCTGAGAAGCGATTTAAGCATCAGTCATAGTTGCCAAAATACTATTCAGCTCTGCATAAGGATTATTTAAAAAATGTGTCCAAGTGCCTGCTACAAAATTAAATATAAAGGCAATAAAATTCCTCTTAGCCTCTGGCAATTAAAGGTAATGCTATTGTGCTCATCACATTTACAAGCTTTGGATTTTAAATTCATGCTGTTTATTTCATCTTTAAAAAAAACAACATTTTGCTCCAAGTTCACCATTTTACTTTCAATCCATTTCAGGAAAACACTTATTTAATCCAAAATAATCAACAAGCATGTTGGATTGTAGATCCTGGTATGAGTACGCCTGAAGAGGAACAAGCATTACTAGAATTTATTGAGGAAAGGAAATTAATTCCCCAAGCCATCATCAACACCCATGCCCATATTGACCACATTTTGGGTATAGACTTTGTAGCCCAACAGTTCAATATTCCCTTTTTTATACACGAAAAAGAACTACCCATTCTCAACAATGCCGCCAATACAGCGCGCATGTTTGGATTTCAATATGATGGAGTACAAACACTTCCACAATTTATTTCAGAAAAGCAAGTCCTCAAGCTTGGAGACGAATCGATAGAAATTAAATTTGTACCAGGACATTCGCCCGGTAGCATAGCCTTTTATTCAAAAGAAAACAATTGGGTTATTAGTGGTGATGCTTTGTTTGCTGGTAGTATCGGACGAACAGACCTACTAATGGGTAATTACGACCTACTCATAACAAGTATTAGCACACAATTATTGACATTGCCAGAAGATACAATAGTATATTCGGGACATGGTCCCGAAACCACTATTGGTAAGGAAAAAACAAGTAATCCGTTTTTACAATAATTAGCCTTTATAAACAAGCAATTCATTGCCTTGCAAAATCGGCACAACAGGATGAATATTGGGCGTGGCACAATAAATCATATCAGACTCTAGACCATAGCCAGAAAGGCGCTTATAATGAGCTCCACGCTTTAAATACTCAAAGTAATTACCCTTAGCTTGATCATCTAGGCTCATACAGGCTAATGCACTGTCACAATGTATAGTAAAATGGGGGGCAACAATAGTAGCCACAGCACCTGCAAAAAGAGCATCTTCCAGATTAAACCTATCTTTCCATGAGGCACAAGCTAAAACAACATTCTTGTTTTGAGCCATAAGGAAATCACATATAGCCTGCAGATTAGGAAAAGATCCTGTAACAATTGCAGAAGCATCATTGACCATATGCAATAAGCGGGTACCATTCGTAGTTGTTAAAACTAAAGTCTTGCCCGAAATAAAATCTACAGGATATTCTGAAGGAGAATTCCCATATTCTAAACCTTCGGCAACCTTACCATCACGTTCTCCAGCGGTAATACTATGAGCAATTGACTGACCAATGGAGATACATTCAGAAACAGAGGCCACTGGAATAACTTTAGTAGCCCCATTATCTAAAGCAGCGGCAATAGTGGAAGTGGCACGAAAAACATCAATAATGACGGTAATGGTATCTTTTGTAGAAAACAAATGAAGTAATGCAGGGGATAAGCAAACTTCTAAAGTAGGTTTGGATGTCAACATAATCAGATAAGGCAGGACTTAAAAAAATAGCTTTGCAAAAATTGCAAAGCTATTTAAAAAAATATTTATACTAAAGATTAATAAACCCACATATCGTGTTCTTTATTCATTAATTCTTCAGAAACTCTTTGACCTTCATTCAACACATCCATTTCACCCATACCAAAATCTTTGAAACGTTGATCGAATGGATTGCTGATTTTGTAGATATAACTAGAGAAGAAACGACCTTCAAAGTAATCATCCCATGTCATACGAGCAACATCATTTTCTGGATTAAATACTTCATACTGAGCAAGAACGTCGCGAATATCTGGATAGTACAACCAAAAGAATGGAGCGTTACCGATAAATTCACCAGAAGAAGATTTTTTATCCAATAAAGGAGCAAGGCCAATAATTCTAGTTACTTTACGACCAAGGTTACGATCAAAAATAACGTCTTCTTTAATACGGAATTTAGTGATTGAATTCGGATCGAATTCCGTACGAGAAATCTTCATTTCACGCTCACCTGTTTCAATATTTTCGATGTAGATGGTATCAGGTTTACCCACCAAAACATCCATAATTTGATCTTTAGTGAAAGACGTAGTAAAACGCTCATCCATTGGAGAATAAGCCATTACTTTACCCTTCTTTACGGCGTCGATCAAAATCTCAATAAAGCTACCACCACCAGTGTTTTCATCACCAGGATAGATGAAAGGCATATTTTGCTTCTGACGAACATCGATTTCACGCCAAACACGCTTTTTCCACATTACGTCATCTTCACGTAAACCTTGCCATGGCATAGCTTTACTGATATGAGCAACTTTGTCATAAGCGCCATCAGGACGACGAGATGGTTGCCATTCATTATTTACAGCCTCTGAAGCAATGGCAGAAGACTTATCTGTCATAGAACCAGGTTGTGCATTTGCAGCAACGGAACAACCAAGAAATAAAATTGTCGCTAACTTGTATGATTTGAGGATATTCATGATCCTTAATGTTTGCTGTTTAATTAAAAATGAAATCGAAAACTAATCTAAACTATTATTGAATTGTAATGATAATTGTGTTCAAAGTACGTGTTACGCCATCAGGACCTCTCGCCTTGATATTCTCAAGGAAGATTTTATCACCTGGCTTGCACTTAGCAATCAAGTCAGAAACTTGTTTGTTACCAGAGAATAATGGACCTGTAACATTGATAGGACCTACTGGATCTTGACGTTTTTGTAAATAAGTAAATTCAAAACTTACCACTTGGAATTTTACGTCAAAATCGAAAGCTTTCATAGATGCTACTATACCAGGATAAACCTTCATACGGTTAGCAGGCTCCATAAAGCTACCACCTCTACCACCTACTTCGGCAACAGGGTCAGGGATCATTTTAACACGAATTTCTTGTGTACCCACTTGCTTTAAGCCTTGGTCTTTAGTACGGGCGTTAATGACCGCCATTACTTTACCTTGCTTCTTCATTTTTACATTGTACTTACCTAAGGCATCACCTTTAGTAATCTCTGCGTCAGAACCAGGAATGGTCAATTCGATATCTTCCATGGAATAACCCGCAGCAGATACAGTTACAGGGTTAGGAACACCAATGTAAAATACGTTCATTTTGTCTAACTGCATAGAAGCACCTGTTGTACCCACCATGTAAGTAAACTCAAATGGTTTAGATTCTTGCTTGCCACCCATATCAATAGATACAGTACCTTTTACAGTTTGCAAACCCGTTCCAGAAACAGTATTTTCCCAGTAAGCAATACCTTGTTCTGTTTTGGTAACGCGACCAACATTTGAAGATACAATTGGATTAGCGGTAGTCTTGTAAGCGGCTAAGGAAATCTCAGCTTCAACTTTTTGACCAGCAAGCAAGTAGCTATTTTTAGGAACGGCAATTGCTTTAAATCCATCAAATTTAACATCTTTTTCGTGGATTTTTTCGAACAATTGGTCAATAATCATAGCCTCAGAGTTCTTAATATCATTTTGAAATTTAGACATCAAGGTAACTGTAGCAATTACTGGCATATTGTAGAAATTACCTGCAGCCCATTCTCCTTTAGGGTTGGCATCCGAAGGCTTCACTTTTTCGATCTTTAAAGGTAATTGCTTCGCCAATGATGAGGAAGTATCCATACCCAAAGAACTCAGCAATTTAATACGATAATTTTCAAGTCTAGTCTTGATAGAATCACCACCTTTGTTTTTTTCTACAAGCAAATCGGTTGATGCGTGCAAATCACTTTCATTGGCAATTTCACCAGGAAATGCAATAGAATCTCTCCATCCACCAGATTGAACTATAAGTCTTCTTTTCCAATTCTCAAGATAAGCAATTAAGGATTCAGATTCAGACTTAACTTCCATCGCCGTCTTATAGTACGGTTCAACTTTGGCTCTTTCCGAAGGAATACCCATACTTTCTTCAAAGATCGCATATTTATCTCCATTCTTCTGAGTTATTGACTCGTTTGAGCGCTTAATACTGGTATTAATAGTACGAAAGGCAGCGAGAATTTCAGAAGATACGTTAAGGGCCAGCAATGCTGTCAACACTAAGTACATTAGGTTGATCATTATCTGCCGGGGCTCTTTAGGTATTGACATTCTTTTATAATTTCAGTGTGTTAATAATAATTGTTTCTACTTTTAAACCAAACTCAATATTAGCGACCTTGCATAGCAGACAACATGTTGCCGTAAATACTATTCAATTGAGTAAGATTTTTGGACAATGCTCCCATTTGCTCTTTTGCAGAGATTGCATCTTGAGCACTTGATGCCATAGCATCAGAAGCACTAACCAAATTGCTGTAGAATTTATTCATTGCTTTCAAGTGATTGTTAGCATCGTTTAACTCAACCTCATAAATTTGGTTAAGGTTATTCAAATTACCAGACAATACTTGTACTTGCTTGTGGAAAGTCATTGTATCATCAGCAGCACTATTGAAAGCAGACATTGTTTTTGAAGCACCCGCAAATGTGTCAGACATTTGACCCAATGCACCTGCAGCAGTACGTGCGCTAGTAGAATATTCGTTAGTTGCAGCTGTTACATCAGAGATGTCTTTGATTTCGTTTACAACTTGACCAAATTTTTGGAAATTTTGGTTTAACTTATTTAAGTTAGTAGGATTGATTGCGGCTTCCTCCATCATTTTATCAAAAGCAGCCATTGGAGACATGCTATCTGGAGTACCCAATTTCTTGCTACCACCTTTCAAAAAATGCTCTTCTTCTGGACTAACATCTAATCCTGGGTATATCTTTTCCCAATAGTAATCTTTGTGTGGAGGAAGAATACCCAACATCGCGAAGATAAAAGCCTCTGTAAGCATACCCGCTGTCAAAAGTGGACCACCAATCGCCCAGTGCTGAATTTTACCCAAGGCACCGATCAATACGATTGCCGCACCTAGACCGATGATGAAGTTTTTAGCATATTTACCTTTTGAGGTTTCGAAAAACAATGATATTGATTTCATATAAAGTTGATTTCTTTTTTAAGAGTTTGTTTAATTTGATAAATTAGCGTCTGTTGGTTAAAGCTGGAGCTATTTGTTGGAAAATATTACGGAATCCAATGTAAGACTTAGCAGTATCAGCATATTCATAATCACGTGTGCTTACTTGTAAGTAATAGGAAACATCTCTCCAACTACCACCTCTAACAACTTTACGTTGCATCCATTGAGGGTCAGTTGACTTAGTACGCGTATCTAAATTAGGGTTAACGTCAGCAATTTGATTGTATGTGTTACCATAATATGGGCTAGCAGTCCATTCTGCAACGTTACCAGACATATTATACAAACCGTAATCATTAGGCCAATATTTATTTACTGGAACAGTGTACAAACCACCATCTGCTGCATAATTACCGCGCTGAGGTTTGAAGTTAGCCAAGTAACAACCTTTTTTGTTCAAGATATAAGGACCACCCCAAGGATATGGAGAAGCGTTACGACCACCTCTTGCTGCCCACTCCCACTGCATTTCGTTTGGCAACATAAATTGACCTTCGAAATACATTTTATTTTTCTCGTGGTCTTTTCTCCATTCGTCAGAGCGCCAATTAGAAAATGCATTAGCTTGTCTCCAAGTAACACCAACTACTGGATAATTGTCAAACGCGCCAAACCAATTGTACTGACGAGCGATAGGCTCATTGTATGAATAAGAGAATTGTTTCACCCAAACAGTAGTGTCGGGATAAACGCTAATACTTGTTTCTTTGATGAAAGACTTAGCAGGTTGGCTAGGATTTTTAACGTGCTCGTTATAATCGTAGTTGAAGAAATGATAAATCAATTTGCTGTTATCCATTTCTTTCTTACCCCATCCTGTGTTTTCTGCAGGGATATATAATGCAGATAACTGCTCCTGAACATCTGGATCTTTCCAGTTGATCTTTTTGCTCATATCTAACATTTGGGTACCATCGGGCATATCTTTAAAGTCGCCTAGCGTAGTATGCGCCAATGAATCACGCACCCAGTTGGTAAACTGACGATATTCAGCATTTGATATCTCGGTTGCATCCATATAGAAGCCAGTCATCTGAGACGTACGTATCAAGGCGTCGTTACGACCTCTTACGTCTTGATCACTCGCACCCATTTTTAGGATGCCAGAAGGCACATAAACCATTCCAATTGGCACAGGAGCCTTGTAAGCCGACATGTTTGGCGCTCCTACTAATTGTCCGCCACTACCCGATTGTCCGCAACTTGCAGCTAATGCAATTAATGCAATAGCGGAGATCTTCAGGGAAAGTTGTTTCATACTCATTCTTTTGTTTTTGCAATTAGGCAAATAAAGGTAAAAATTTCTGTTCGTTATTTAAGCTTATCACTAAACTGGCACACAATATTTGAAGTTTTTTTTAAAAAAGCAACTGTTTTCTAAAAATTATTTTTTTGTGATGTCAAAATTTGACCTTAATAATTCACTTCTCATTCTGTTAAAGTATAGCAAAATCAGGGTTCTCAGGTAGTTTTGTTAGGGCCGGAAGGCAACTGTTTTTGGTGCAAATAAAAATTTGTGTTTCCTTTTTAAATTGCTTTCCGAATGGCATAGTTACGAAATTTTCTTTCTTTTCAAAAAAATAATAACAATTTGGCAAAAACTTTTTTTGCAATTCGACCAAAACTTGGTCTGTTTCCTCTCCCGAAACCACAATAGTTTTATAGCCCTGAGCGATTCTTTGCCCTATAATATTCCAAAATCCAAATGATGTAGGATACCGAAGGGCTTGACCTTTCATCTCTGACAGCATAGATTCACTTTGTGCTATCCAATCTACCCTTTCGGAAAGCATACCCAATAGGTGCAAATTATGGGCCATTACCGCATTCGAAGATGGTGTTACGCCATCATACAGCTCTGGTTTGCGCAAGGGTACTTCATGTTGCACATCGGAAGTAAAGAAAAACATAGGACTATTGGGGATAGAAAAGTGCTGATAAACATACTTGGTTAATTCAACTGCCTTGATCAAGTATTTTTCTTCATTCACTGCCATAGATAGTTGGATTAACGATTGAATCAAATTCGCCAAATCATCAAGATTAGCTGTTATTCTTGCCAATCCAGCTTTCCAGGTATGTTTGGGGGAACTGTCGAGGTCGAAATGCTGTAGCATCCAATCCATATGCTGTGCGGCAAGTACAGCATATGGACGATGGCTCAATGCGACAGAAGCCTTGCTGAGCGAAGTGTTGAGCAGAGCATTCCATGATAATAAAATCTTATCGTCTGTTCCGGGACGAATACGCTTTTCGCGCGCAGCAAACAATTTACTTTTTGCATGCTCTATTTCCAATTCTAAATCCTGAACACCAATACTATTCTGGCTTGCAATTTGTTCCAAGCTCTGTGAACGATGTAGGATATTGGTATGCTCCCAATTACCCCTTTTTTCGACACCAAAATAGCTTGCAATATAATCAGCTGCGTCAGGTAAAATCGCTGAAAACTCGTCGAAACTAAAGGTGTAAAACTTCCCTTCAACACCTTCACTATCGGCATCTAATGCACTATAAAAACCAGCATCATTTTGCTTCATTTCGCGCAACAAAAAATCAATACTTTGCTCGATTACATCTTTATAATGCTTATCCCCAGTTAAGGCAAATGCATCACACAAAACATTAAGCAACATGGCATTATCGTATAGCATTTTTTCGAAGTGAGGAACCAACCAAAAATCATCTACCGAATAGCGTGAAAAACCGCCCCCAATTTGATCATAGATACCCCCGGCAATCATTTTATCAAGGCTCAAAAGTGCGTGCTGTAGAGATTCTTCGTTTCGGGTAAAGTGATAATTTTCCAACAAAAATTGTATCGACATGGTGCTCGGAAATTTGGGTGCTCGACCAAAACCACCATTCACTTTATCTGCCTGCTGCAACATTATAATTGCTGCTTTTTGGGCATCATCCATCATCCACTCTTCCCATTCACTTTTTGCTGAAACTTTTGCGGCATTTTGTAAATAAC
The DNA here is from genome assembly GCA_027491165.1 of Sphingobacteriales bacterium. Classification (GTDB taxonomy): domain Bacteria; phylum Bacteroidota; class Bacteroidia; order Chitinophagales; family Chitinophagaceae; genus Rurimicrobium. The sequence continues at coordinate 16,096 of JAIXWS010000117.1, forward strand.
CTAACATTTGATGAGCTTGTTGCGCTATTTCTTCAGGTTTATTTTGCCAAACTTCTGCCATTCTTTGCATCAATTGCTTCCAAGATGGGCGACCATGAGCTGGAATAGGCGGAAAATACGTACCCCCATAAAATGGTAATTTTTCAGGCGTTACAAAAACATTAAGAGGCCAACCACCACTGCCACTGATAGCTTGTACGGCAGTCATATAAAAATCATCCACTTCAGGATACTCTTCTCTATCCACTTTAACATTGATAAAATGCTCATTCATAAACTCGGCTGTAGCGGCATCCTCAAAGCTTTCGTGCTCCATCACATGACACCAATGACAAGCAGAATATCCTATACTCACAATAAGTGGTTTGTTTTCTTTTTGGGCTCGTTCAAAAGCTGCGTCGCCCCATGGTTGCCAATCAACAGGATTGTGCGCATGCTGCAGCAAATAAGGGCTTTGCTCATGTATTAATTGATTGGGCATTTTATCTTTTATTTTAAAAGTTCAAAGTTGGGGGAAAGATGGCAGAATATG
>JAIXWS010000139.1 GCA_027491165.1 Sphingobacteriales bacterium
ACATGAGCAAATTGAATAACCCTATTATATAAATCACGATAGGTTAATACCCGATGTTGTTCTTTAGGGTTGTTTGATTCCCAAATAATGGCAGCTTGATTTTCCAATGTACCCAAATGTCTGTCGAGGCAATTCTCTGTAATATTGAGTTTTGCACCTTTAAACCATTCCACTTTAGGCTCTGCAAAATTCCAGTTCAGTACTTTATCCCAGGGCTTTTTCCATAAAAAAGAAGAGGCTATTTCTGCCCAAAAACCTTCAGGGTCTTGAGTGCTTTTTTCATAAGCAAGCGTATAGGCCTCGGGACTTGTAATTTGATATGGATAAGACATAAAAAGTAAATTTAGGCTAAACAAAACAACCGATACCAAAGCTATACAATAGTTTGCGTATCGGTTGTTAATGTACAAATAGTCTTATATTTTTACAAAACGATATTGATCATCTTGCCTTTTACAAAAATTATTTTCTTCGGAGCATTCCCTTCCAACCATTTTTGTACCAATTCATTCGCTAAAACAATTTGTTCAATATCGGCTTGCGAAGCATCAAGTGCAAACTCAAGCTCGGTACGCGTTTTGCCATTAATTGCTACAGGATAAACTTTACTATTTTCGGTAGTGTATTGTTCTTCCCATTGCGGAAAAGGAGCTGCAACTACAGATCCATTCTCACCCAATTGAGCCCACAATTCCTCGGCTATATGCGGTGCATAAGGACAAATCAATTGAACCAGTGGAGCCAGAATACTGCGTTTATGGCAATTCAATTCTGAAAGTTCATTCACGATAATCATAAATTGACTGACAGCAGTATTGAAAGAAAAACGCTCGGTATCTTGTTCAATTTTTTTGATGCCTTTGTGCAAAGCTTTCAATTCTGCATCTGTAGCTACATCATCCGTCACTATCCAGCCTTTGGCATCATCATTAAAGAGACGCCAAAACTTACGTAAAAAGCGATGTACACCTTCAATGCCTTTGGTATCCCAAGGCTTGCTTACATCCAATGGACCAAGGAACATCTCGTACATACGGAAGGTATCAGCGCCATATTGCGTAATGATATCATCGGGATTCACCACATTATACTTAGACTTAGACATTTTTTCGACCTCAGCACCACAGATGTATTTGCCATCATCCTCCAATAAAAACTGCGCATGTGCATATTCAGGACGCCATTTTTTAAAGGCTTCAATATCCAATTCAAGACCATTGACCAGATTTACATCAACATGTATTGCTGTGCATAATGTTGGAAAATTACTTTTAATAGGGAATCCCCATTCCTCAAACAAGCTATCCAAATTTTCTTTGAAGGCTTCACATTTGTCCCAATATTTTTTAGATACAATAAATTGAGTAGGATTTTGTTCTTGATCAAATGTGGTAACTCTATACGCAAACCGACTACTCCCTTGTATCATCCCCTGATTGACCAGTTTTTTAAAAGGCTCGTCAAAACCAATAAAACCCAAGTCGTATAGGGCTTTGGTCCACATACGACTATAGAGCAAATGCCCTACAGCATGCTCCGTTCCGCCAATATAGATATCCACCTGATTCCAATAATCGGTAGCCGCTCTATCGGCAAAAGTATGTTCGTTATGGGGGTCCATATAGCGTAAGAAATACCAAGAGGATCCTGCATAACCGGGCATGGTGTTGGTCTCGTAATGACTGGCCTTCCAATCTTCAATATTCGCTAGAGGACCTTCGCCATCAGGACCAGGACCATATTTATCTACATGGGGCAATTCAAGTGCTAACTCATTTTCATTCAGCGGATAAGCGATGCCATTATTCCATTTAATGGGGAAAGGTTCGCCCCAATAGCGTTGGCGACTAAAGGCCGCATCGCGCATTTTAAAATTTACTTTTGCCTCACCAAAACCTTCAGCCAACATCCGTTCAATCACCTTGGCAGCAGCCTCTTTCGGAGATAGACCACTAATAAAATCACTATTTACAAGCGTGAAATCTTTTTCACTATACGCCACCTCACCATTGTATTGTTCACCAATGATATTGGTAATGGGAATCGAAAAATGTTGCGCAAATTTATGGTCGCGTTCGTCGCCACAAGGCACTGCCATAATCGCTCCTGTGCCATAGCCAGCTAATACATATTCCGAAATCCAAACGGGGATTTGCCTTCCGTTAAAGGGATGAATAGCATAAGCGCCGGTAAAGCAACCCGAAATTTTCTTCTCGGCCATACGCTCACGTTCAGAGCGACTTTTGACATAGGTGATGTATTCGTCTACTGCATGTTTTTGTTCGGCGGTGGTGATAGAGGCTAATAAATGATGCTCTGGCGCTAAAACCATAAAGTCGACCCCAAAAATCGTATCGGGGCGTGTGGTAAATACATCAATATTCACGGATGAATGTTGAACACGGAATGCAATTTGAGCACCCACACTTTTACCAATCCAATTGCGCTGCATTTCTTTCATTGCCTCACTGAAATCAACAGTTTCCAAACCTTGCAACAGACGATCAGCATATTCTGTGATGCGCAAATACCATTGGCGCAATTTCTTTTTCACTACTGGATGACCACCGCGCTCACTCACACCATTCACTACTTCATCATTCGCCAAAACAGTACCTAAAGCCTCACACCAATTTACCTCACCATAGCCACAAAAAGCTAAGCGGTACTGCATTAAAATATCCTGTTGTTCTTTTTCGCCAAAGGCATTCCAAGTAGCTGCGTCAAAGTGAATGTTCTCGTCACCCGGGCAAGGATGATGGCTATTTCCTTCTTGTTCAAAAGTGGCAATCAAATGATTTATCGGAACGGCTTTTTGCAATTTCCTGTCCAAAAAACTATTGAATAATTGCAAAAAAATCCACTGGGTCCATTTATAGTATTTTTTATCGCTGGTCCATATTTCTCTGTCCCAATCGTAGCAGAAGCCAATATTATCCAGCTGTTCGTGGTATCGGGCAATATTCTTTTTGGTAGTATCGATGGGGTGCTGACCTGTTTCGATTGCATATTGTTCGGCGGGCAAACCAAAAGCATCAAAACCCATAGGATGCAATACATTAAAGCCTTTCATACGCTTGTAACGAGCATAGATATCAGAAGCAATATAACCCAAAGGATGCCCAACATGCAATCCTGCCCCACTGGGATAAGGAAACATATCGAGGATATAGAACTTAGGTTTATCGCTATTGTTGCTTACTTTATAGACGCCGTTCTCCTTCCACTTATTCTTGGCTTCATGTTCAATTCGCTGAAAATTATACTCCATAATGCTTATTCAAATAGAGTGCAAAATAAGGAAAATAAAGGGCTTGGATGGCAATGCTGAA
>JAIXWS010000044.1 GCA_027491165.1 Sphingobacteriales bacterium
CCCATGCCGCTTTTTGTTACTAATAAAGATGAGGTTTTTGTAGGCCGTATCCGCCGGGATGAAAGCCAAGCCAATACACTCAATTGTTGGATAGTGGCCGATAACCTGCGCAAAGGAGCTGCTACAAATGCCATACAGATAGCCGAATATCTGGTGAAGAAAGGATGGATTGGGTAATTTTTGGAAAACAAATAATCTTAGGACGCCCTAAATAAGTTCTTCCGGATTTTGGCGAATTGTATCGCGAAGTTCAGATAGTATGTTCTCATATCTTGTATGCGGCAGGCAACATTCTAATCTGCAAATACCTAAGGCAAAGCTCAGTAGAAAGATGCACTTGAGGGCTCCCGAAATATCTGCACAAAAAAAGATAGTTTTGTACAGCCAATAATGGGCGCTAAAAAACATGCACTTTAAAATTCACAGCGATTACCAACCTGCGGGCGACCAACCGAATGCCATTAGGCAATTGGTGGAAGGACTAAATGCGGGCGAGCAGTTTCAAACGCTGCTGGGGGTTACGGGTTCGGGTAAAACCTTTACCATGGCCAATGTGATTCAAGCGGTGCAAAAACCTACGCTCATTCTCACGCACAACAAAACACTGGTGGCCCAATTGTATGGCGAGTTTCGGCAATTTTTTCCTGAAAATGCTGTGGAGTATTTTGTATCCTATTATGATTATTACCAGCCGGAGGCTTACTTGCCCACCAAAAATGTGTATATCGAAAAAGACCTTTCAATCAATGAAGAATTAGAGAAATTGAGGCTGCGGGCTACTTCAAGTTTGTTGAGTGGTCGACGCGATATTGTGATAGTGGCTTCTGTTTCTTGCATCTATGGTATGGGTAACCCTACTGAATATGAAAATAGTATTATCCGTATAGAGCGTGGTCAAGACATTGGTCGCAACCAGTTTTTGCATGGCCTAGTGCATGCCCAGTATATGCGTAGTCAAGGAGAGTTTGCTCGAGGAAGTTTTAGGGTCAATGGCGATACAGTGGATATCAATCTGCCCTATTTAGACTTTGGTTACCGTATTACTTTTTTTGGTGATGAAATTGAGGAGATTGAAAATTTTGAAATAGAATCTGGCAAAAGGATTCAGACGATGGAGCATGCTGCTATTTTCCCAGCAAATCTGTATATCGCGCCTAAAAATTTGATGGCCGAAATTGTGCATGAAATTCAAGATGAAACCAATGCACAAGTGGAATACTTTAATAGAATTGGAAAAAATATTGAGGCAGCGCGTATCAAAGAGCGTGTGAATTATGACCTCGAAATGATTCAGGAATTGGGCTTCTGCAAAGGGATTGAGAATTATTCGCGCTTCCTTGATAGAAGAAAACCGGGTGTACGTCCTTTCTGTTTGCTTGATTATTTTCCGAAGGATTTTATCATGATGATTGATGAAAGTCATCAAACGATTCCGCAAATTAGTGGTATGTATGGCGGCGACCGTTCGCGTAAATTGAATCTTGTTGACTTTGGCTTTCGCTTGCCTTCGGCACTCGATAATCGACCGCTTAATTTTAATGAATTTGAGCAACAATTGAATCAAGTTGTTTTTGTAAGCGCCACTCCAGCAAGTTATGAATTGCAAAAAACCAATGGCCTGATTGTAGAGCAAGTGGTTCGCCCAACAGGGCTTTTGGATCCACCTATCGAGGTAAGGCCAAGCATCAACCAAATCGATGATTTGCTTGATGAAATAGACAAGAGGGTCAAAAAGAAAGAGCGGGTTTTGGTAACGACCCTTACCAAGCGCATGGCCGAAGAATTGGATAAGTACTTAGCTCGGATACAAGTTAAATCACGTTATATCCACTCTGAAGTAGATACCTTAGAGCGCATCGAAATCTTGCGCGACTTGCGTATGGGGGTGATTGATGTATTGGTGGGCGTTAATTTATTAAGAGAAGGATTGGATTTGCCAGAAGTGACCTTAATGGCCATCCTTGATGCCGACAAAGAAGGCTTTTTGCGCAACGAACGTTCGCTGACACAGATGGCTGGGCGTGCGGCTAGAAATTCTGATGGGCTCGTGATTTTTTATGCCGATAAAATTACCGACTCCATGCAGCGCACGATGGACGAAACCACCCGCCGCCGCGAAAAACAAATAAAATATAACCTTGAGCATGGCATTACCCCTACCACGGTGACCAAATCTACCGAACAGATTTTTAAACAAACATCGGTATTGGATATTAAAGGATATGATGAGCGAAACCCTTATGCAGTGGTCGATTCGATCGGTAGTATCGCTGCAGAAGAGGAGCTAACTTACGACACAGCAGCCAGTGTGGCAAAGGCTATTGCGAAAGCCAAAAAACAAATGGAAACTGCTGCCAAGAATCTCGACTTTATGGAAGCCGCCAAATGGCGCGATGAATTGCAGCTGCTGGAAAAGAAGAAAGCGAGTATGGTTAATGGCTAGGAGAAAAAGATTATTTATTCCTTAATCAACCTTTCCCAAAGGATGTTTCCCTTCACAACAAAACGAATCAAAATCCAACCCGAAGGTACATTTTCAAGAGAAATTGCCTTATCGCCTTTATATTTTGTTTCGTTTTTAATCAATTGTCCCTGAAGGTTGAATAAGCTATAACTTTCGAGACCTTCATCATTGCTTAGTAGGATGTGGTCTTTTGCTGGGTTGGGGTAGAAATGTATAGCTTTTGGTCTTTGATTTTCTTCCTCAATATTGCTAAGGGTACAAGGGCTTTTTCCATAATTTACAAAATAATGTGCTCCTAGATAGTCTATCATAACAGATACAAAACTGTCGGCAAATTTTTTCCTTTGTACACTATCAAATCTAATAGCTGAATAGAGTTCCATTTGTATAGCATCTATTTTGCCTAATGTATTGGATCCATGCCTTTCCGTATTGTAACCACCATTAAAATAATCGTCTGCTGCCAAAGGAAAAGGATCTAATTTACTTGGAACGCCCGGAAAGCCTTTGTTTTCAAACATTGTGCCCAAACTATAATCACCTCTAAGAAGTAGGGAATGGCTTAAGTTTTTTAAATTACTCTTTGCTAGACTTCTTATAGCCGTATAGTTGGTGTATTTAGGCAAATTAATCATACTGTCAGGTAACAGCAAAGTGCTTTTTGATACCAAATATCCAAATTCAATACGTTGCTTGACATGCCCATGACCATGCACATCAATAAATAAACCCTTGTTGTAATCTCTATTGACTTTTGCTTTTGCCGAATCAATGAATTGGTGATAGTCAGCCCAATAGTCATCTAATGCAGCATTAGAATCTGTAGCCATGACGAGGTCTCTATTCATGTCTAATTTTTTGCGGTGCAGCAGGTTTATAATTAGATGAGGATAGCAGCCCGTTTTTAAAAGGAATTTTTGCTGAATTTCATTGACTAGCTCTTGGGTATAGGCATCTGATACATAAGAGCAACCATCACAGTTACGGTCTGGAAAAGCGCTAGGAACCAAATAACCACCATGGGGTGCCGATAAAATTATCGGGGTATTACCAGCAATGTATTGAATGTATTTATCCTTGCCAAAATAGGAATTGCCTGGTATAAATGTTTGTGCATTTGTGCTCAAACCCAGCAGCCACAATGCCATTATGGTTCCAAATACTTTTTTCATAAACATAGAATTACTTCGATTGTAGGCTACAAATCTGAAATTACAATGTAAATATATCAAACTAATAGTATGTTACGTTGGAGGCTAAAATTATTGCCCACCCATATTCACATAATTATCTATCGGCAAACGCTTAGAAATAGAGCGTGCCAAAGTCATTTCGTCTGCATATTCTAGCTCGCCACCAAAAGAAATACCGCGTGCAATGGTGGTGATTTTAATAGGTAAATGTTGGATTTGTTTAGAGATGTAATAAACCGTTGTATCTCCTTCAAGCGTCGGACTGAGCGCCATAATGATTTCATGAATATCCGCATTGGTTTTAATTCTTTCTACTAACGATTGCACCTTAATTTGGTCGGGGCCTATGCCATCTAGTGGCGACAGAATGCCGCCCAGCACATGGTATATACCGTTATATTGTTGGGTACTTTCGATGGCGATTACATCGCGGATATTTTCTACTACACAAATTTGATTTTTGCTGCGTTGGGTATTCACGCAAATAGCACAAACATTGGTGTCCGACACATTATGGCATTCTTGGCAAAAAGTAATTTCGTGCTTCATACGGCTAAGGGCACTCGTAAAGGAATCTACATCCGTATTTTCTTGTTTGAGCAAATGCAGTACCATACGTAGGGCAGATTTTTTGCCAATGCCCGGCAATTTGGAAAATTCAGCTACGGCGTCTTCTATCAGCCTTGAGGAGAAAATCATATGTAGCAAATTTAGGGGTTTTTATGTCATGCAAAGGCCTAATGAAGGCGCAAAGCTTGATTATGTGCTCAGCTATCCTCGCCTGCGTGAGGGATGGTAGCGGATACCCCGCCGAAGCCCCGTCCGAACCTGCCTTTTCGGCACGGGCGGGCTTTGCAGCCTAGGTTTCGTGGCGGAGTAGCAGCGTACAGCCCGACGCCGAGTGCAACATCGGCGG
>JAIXWS010000006.1 GCA_027491165.1 Sphingobacteriales bacterium
CCACTGAATGTTTGAGAAACCGGAGTTCCTGCATCAATTCTATAGCTTGCTTGTACAGATGTTATTGTCGTAGTTCCTTTGTTCGTTACATTCACACTGATAGGTGTTGCTGGTGTAGCAGGAATGATGTTTGGAAAATTCACTGCATCCATTGAAGCATCTGTTGAAGCAGCAACAATTTCAGTTTGTACTCTATCTAGTCCAAGAACGCCTGCATTGTTACCAACATTACGGAAGGCTACACGAACGCTCTGGCCATTGAAGGCAGCCAATGAAATGCTCTTTTTTACGAATGAAGTAGAAGTAGGTGTAGATGAACCTAAATTAGTGGTGAAAGATGCTGTAGTAGCTCCTCCTGTTGTAGACACCCAAATTTCCATTTTGTCAAGCACGCCTGCTGGAGAGTATGGCTGTTGATCAAACCAAGAAAGCATCATGTCTGTGCTCGTTACGTTGAAAGAAGGTGTAATTAACCATCTGTCAGCAGCGCCTGTTGGCGAAAATAATGAGGTAGTGATCATGATTGAATCACCAGTTGTTGCTGTTGGCCATTTCATCCATGCGTTGGCTTTAAGGCCCGTTTGGATGACTGTATTCAATGCTGTACTAATGGTTTTACCATCAACATTAATCATTGTCCATCCTGCTGGAATCCCTGCTGCATCAAAGTTTTGCAAAGCAAGTTGTGCTTTTGCCGCAGGCATAGAAAGCACAAAGGCGGTGGCGAGTAATAGTTTTTTCATTTTTGAATAATTTTTAGAATTGCAATTTAGCATTTTTTTAATAAAAAACCTAATGGGCAAAAAAAATTATGATTGTTTGGAACATACAAGTGCATTCTCTTACCTTTGCTATGCAATTTAACCCATTGCACGGGGTGCCCAATATACAGGCTGAGATCATACCCGCTGAACCTCGAACAGATAATGCTGTTTAGGAATTCACTAAGTAAGTATTCCCTTACTGTGCATTAGCGCCTCGTTTTATTTGATATTCAAAACAAAACTAATTATGGTGCAACACATCCCTTTAAAGTTCATTGCTTTTTCTTGCGCAGCACTTTTCGCTTTTTCGGCAAGTGCTCAAGATGAGGATACAGTCGTAATCCTCCCAAAGGCCCCCTTACAGTTATCTAGCATCGAAGTGCGTAGTATTCGTACGGATGCCCGAAGTCCTTTTAGTAAAACAAACCTCAGCAAAAAAGAAATTGATGTTCAAAACCTGGGCCAAGATTTACCCATTTTGCTACAAATGACACCCTCGGCGGTCAGCAGCTCAGATGCAGGTGCTGGCATCGGATATACCTCCTTGCGTGTGCGTGGTACGGATGGCACACGTATCAATGTTACACTCAATGGTGTGCCTGTAAATGATGCCGAAAGTCAAGGAACATTTTTTGTCAATTTACCCGATTTAGCCTCGTCAACGAGTAGTATTCAATTGCAACGAGGTGTCGGTTCTTCTACCAATGGTGGGGCTGCTTTTGGTGCTACCATGAGTATCAGTAATATGGAACAATATGACAAGGCTGGTGGTGAATTGAACCTATCGGCGGGTAGTTTTAATACCCAAAAAATAACACTTAAAGCAGGTACGGGTTTGCTTCAAAATGGCTGGTCATTTGATGTGCGCTTGTCTAAAATAACTTCTGATGGCTATATTCAACGTTCAGCCAGCGATTTAAAAGCGCTTCAAGCTATAGCCAGTTGGCAAATAACCGACCAAACAAAATTCCGTTTTCAAGTATTAAGTGGTGCCGAAAAAACAGGGCAAGCTTGGAATGGTGTGCCACAAGATTCTTTACGAAGCAATCGTCGTTTCAACGAACTTGGTCGAAAAGCGGATGGCACTTTTTACAACAACCAAACGGATAATTACCAACAAACCTATTACCAAGCCTTTGTAGACCATCATTTTAATAAAAACTGGAGTGGCTCGGTAGGTTTGTTTCTAACGCGTGGTAAGGGTTATTACGAAGAGTATCGCTTGGGCGAAAATCTAAGCGATTATGGCCTGCCCAATTTTACCACCTCTGCTGGCGATACCTTTAGCAACACAGATATGGTGCGGCAGTTATGGCTGGATAATTATTATTATGGAGGATTGTATGGTTTGCAATACAGTAAAAACAAAACCCAAATTAATATTGGAGGTTCCGTTTCTCAATACACTGGTTTGCATTATGGCTTTGTAAAATGGGCATCAATAGGTGTGCCTGCCGACCACAGTTGGTATCGTAATGATGCCATGAAAAATGATTATAACCAATTTGTAAAATGGCAATATGCTGCAACAAAAAAACTAACTATCTATGCCGATGCCCAGTTGCGTGTGGTGAGTTATTTTATGAATGGTTTTAGAAAAAGTCCGAGCTTAAATCCTGCAGTTAATTATACCTTCTTCAACCCCAAGACCGGAGCAAATTATATGCTGCGCGATGAAAAATATAACCAGCAAAGGCTTTACGCTTCATTGGCTGTAGCTAACAAAGAGCCGAACCGAAATGACTTTGAAGCATCACCTAATCAACTACCCAAGCACGAGCAATTAGTCAATATTGAAGCAGGTTACGAAATCACGAAGAAAAAATGGACCGCTTTGGCAAATTTCTACCTCATGAACTATAAAAATCAATTGGTCTTGAATGGACAAATTAATGATGTAGGTGCTTACACTAGAGTCAATGTAGACAAGAGTTATCGCGCAGGATTAGAATTGGTGGCCAGCGGGCAAGCAACAAAATGGCTCAGCATTTCAGGTAATATGACCTTCTCTCAAAATAAGATTAAAAACTTCGATGAGTATGTAGATGACTATGATAATGGCGGACAAAAAGTGATCGCACACAACAATACAAATATCGCCTTCTCGCCCAATTTTATTGCTGCGGCTGATTTGGGTTTTAAACCTTTCTTACATGTTCGATATGGAGCTTTGCGTGCTTTTGAAATCAACCTTTTAACCAAGCATGTTGGTCGACAATATTTAGACAATACCAGCGACAAAACGCGTAGTATTGCCGACTATACCTTGTTTGATCTTAGGGCCCGCTATGTCTTGAAAATAAAAGAACACAGCGATTTGATTTTCACCCTTGCGGTCTATAATGCCCTTAATAAATCCTACGAAAATAATGGTTATAATTATAGCTTCATTAGCGGCGGATCAACGATTTCCAACAATTATTTTTATCCACAAGCTGGCCGTAATTTCTTAGCTGGGATTGGATTTAGGTTTTAATATTTTTGCAATTCTGCTACAATTAAAAACCCACGAAGATTCTTCGTGGGTTTTTATCTTTATATGCCTTTAGTTTATTTTTTTCGGTGCTCAGCTACTGCATCTAATGCTTCATAAAAGGACTCGCCATATTTGCGGATGAGGGGTTCTTTGAGAAATTGATAAACAGGTACTTCTAGTTTTTTGCCCAATTTACAAGCAGGGCGACACAAGGTTTTTCGGGGTTCGTAATTCACCAATTCATATTCGGCAGAAGTATCAATCCTAATCGGGAATAAATGGCATGAAATTGGTTTCTTAAAATCAATCAAACCATCGCGGTGCGCCGCTTCTATACCACATTTCACCACACCCAATGCATCTGTAAAAGCATAGACACATATACCACCATTTACCGTCGGGGTTACCAAGCCATGTTCATTGTCTAGTACATGCGTGCCTTGTTTTTCTATTTCGGCAATGTACTCTTGGGGTAGGTAGGGTTTTACAATAGGCAGTATTTCGGCAATAATTTTGGCTTCTTCCTCGGTAAGCGGAGCGCCGCAATCGCCATCTACACAACATCCTCCCTTGCAACGCTCTAAGTCGCACACAAATTGCGCTTCGATCACGTCGTCGCTCAGTAGCACATTGTCTATTGCTATCATGAATGAGCAGCGTTAAATGCTAATGCGCCTAAATATCTCTCGGCATCTAGTGCCGCTGCACAACCACTACCCGCAGCGGTAACCGCTTGGCGATACATTTTGTCTTGCACATCGCCGCAGGCAAATACGCCTTCAATATTTGTTTTTGATGTACCGGGAATGGTGTTGATATAACCTTCCTCGTCCATGTCAATGAATCCTTTGAAAATACCCGAATTGGGTGTATGTCCTATGGCGACAAAAAAGGCACTCAATTCAATATCTTTTGTTTCGCCTGTTTGGGTGTCGCGAATGCGCAAACCACTTACTTTTTTATCGCCCAAAATTTCGGCCGTTTCGCTGTTCCAATAAATTTGAATATTGGGTGTGCTCAGCACGCGTTGTTGCATTACTTTACTAGCCCGCATTTCATCGCGGCGCACTAGCATATGCACTTTGGTGCATAATTTAGATAGGTAAAGTGCTTCTTCGGCAGCAGTATCTCCAGCGCCCACAATGGCTACTTCTTTATCTTTAAAGAAAAATCCATCACATACCGCGCAAGCTGATACCCCATATCCATTAAGGCGTTGCTCGCTTTCTAGGCCTAGCCATTTGGCAGAAGCGCCGGTGGCAATAATCACGGAATCAGCTTCTACCCATTTTTCTTCATCGATTTCTATTTTAAAGGGGCGACTGCTCAAATCAACTTTTGTAGCCATTCCCCAACGGATATCGGCACCCATGCGTTGTGCTTGTGCCTCAAAATCTTTCATCATCTGCGGGCCCATTACCCCTTCTGGGTAACCAGGATAATTTTCTACTTCGGTTGTAATTGTCAATTGTCCACCAGGCTGTAATCCTTGGTACATCACGGGCTTAAGGCCAGCACGGGAAGCATAGATGGCTGCTGTATAGCCAGCAGGGCCAGAGCCAATAATGAGGCAGTGTATTTTTTCAGAAATGACCATTATAATATTTTATGATTAAGTGTGTAAAGAATTTCGTGTTTATGCCGATTGTTGTTTAAAAAACATATTTGCCTTCGGGCGTGTACATTACCGGAATCAATTTTTTGTTGGCTTCAAAATAGTCGTATCCCGCTTTTAAGTTTACCCAAAATTTTTGTTTCTCTTGTTCGCTAAGGTAGGCTTTGCCTAAATATTCGAGTCCTTTTTTGGTAAAACGTGTGGGGTATATATTGATGGGTATATAATTTTGCCCGTTCAATTTGGCATTGAGGCAGGCAATATAAAGTTCTGAAATTAATTCATCCGTCATGGGTACACAACCAACGGTTACACAACCTCCATGGATATAGATGTCCCCACCGGGTTTCTTTTTGTCGCCCAATATGATATCAGAATAGTTGGGGTAATTAATCAGCATAGAAAGATAAAAATCACTTTGTGGATTAAAATCTTCTATAAAATAAGAACCTTCGGGTACTTGCCTATCACCCTCGTATCTTTTAGGGCCAAGAATGCCCGATAAGGCACATACGCGGTATAGTTTTATCAGTTTATATTGATCGTTTGCGCCATCTCTACCCCACAGTTCTAATTCATTTTGCGATTTGAATTCACGGATATAGATATCTTTTGGCGGGTAGCTTAAGGCAAGTGAAGTAAATAGTTGTTTGAGTGTATCGTTGTATTTGGCATAGGCTTGTGCCACGCGCGTAAAGGAAAGTTGGCTATTGCGTAAATTACTAACATCACTTTGGGCACTAAGATTAAAGCCAGCGATCAGGACGAATAGCGATAGCAAAGTGATTGTTTTAAATCGAAATAATTTCATAGACAAAAAAAACGAAAAAGGGTCCTAAGGATGCTTGTGGTGGTATTGAAAAAATACCTCTGCGCATTAAGGATGCACAAAGGTATTTTTAAAGGGTCAGAATATTTTCTTAAAAAGAAATTTACTATTTAACGGTAAAAATCAATATTTTTTGATTGACAATGCCATGCTCATTTTTAACGGTAAGGGTAAAGCGTTCTGTACCGATTTTTTTAAGCGTAGTAAAGGTGTGCAAGTAACTAAAGTCTAATTGCTCTGCACCCTTCAAATCTTGGTAATAAACTGTTGTGTCTGATGCGCCAGAATAGGTACGTACGACTTCGAAAGAAGTGTTTTTACTCTTGTCTTCAGCATTTGTAGCATTGACCTTAAACATGTATTTTTTGTCTTGGATTAAAGTGCTGTCGCCCATAATATAGTCGGTGCCCGCCACTAAAGAAATGATGGGTTTGCTACCTACTATTATTGTTTTGCGGCACGATGAAACACTTAATATCACAAGGAGTGCAGCCATTGAGGCTAAAAATAGAGAACGATATTGCATTATATTGTATTAATTTTTCGTTGGCTAAGATAATGAAAATATTATTGAAGAAACAATAGTTGGGGAAATTAGCATTAATTGAGACTTTCCTTGTGGCTATTCAACTGTACCCTTTCGGCAAGCCAGCTTTTACGCAAGGGCACTAGCCAACGTTCCAGTAATTCTGCCTTCGTGTATACCACATTGTTGAATAAATAAGTTTCACCATCAATAAAACCTTTGTCGATAGCATATTGAATTTGACCCAAGGGCAGCATTTCGGCTTTGCCTTTGCGCATAAAGGTAATGCTCAAACGGTCGAACATATTGACACTGTATTGTCGCTCGATACTTTTAATGATTTTTACCGAAGAGTCTGTGCTACATCCACTCACCGACACGCCTGTTTCGTCAGCCATCACTACAATGAACTGCCCAAACAATACTTTAGCCCAGCCCTTTACGGCTGCGCCATGTGCTGTCCATTGCGTATAAAATTGCTCCAATTGTTCGTTTATTTCTTGTTGCTCTTTTTCGATAAAGGCCCTGCTGCTTTGGTATATCCACACCCTCGATTTATCCGAAAAGTCTTTGGGTAAAAGCGATTGTACTTCTTCTATAATCATGACACAAAAATAACTAAATCGCAATAATGGAATCAGAAACAATTTTATCATCGAAATTTAATTTTTTTTTGTTTTTCAAAAAACCGTTGTATTCTTGCAATACGAAAAACAGATGCTTTTTTGTCTTATTCTCTTTTTTCGATGAGCGTTTTGCTCAATTTTTCCTTTTTTTTAATAAAAAAAACAACAATTCTATATCTCGATTGAGTCATATATGAATTCTTGAACCTTTAACATCATTTCTTTCTGAAAAACATTTCATGCCTTTCGACATTGCTCAACTAAAAGACATGCTCGTTCCCGAGCTACTGGATCTTATGCGCAGCCGCAAAATACCAGTGGCGGCAGTTTCTGACAAACAAACTTTAATTAAAACCATATTGGAACACGAAAATTTAAAACCTGCAAGCACAACAGATAGCACTAACGATGCTGCAGCGAAAAAACCACGTGCACGCAAACCCAAAGCGGAAAAGTTGGAGCCGGAAAATGCAGAGGCTACCAAAGCCTCTGTAGCAGAAGCAATAGCTCCAGCTGCCGAACAAAATATAGAAGACAAAGCAGATGCGCCGCCCGCTAAACGTACACGCAAAGCCAAGGCTGTCCCTACTGAAGCTACAGAACCGCTAGCAGCAATGCCTGCTCCTAAGCCAGCAGTAGACCTTCCATCGCTTGAAAAAGCCGCTGAGGCCCCGGAAGAAAAAGCTGTCCCCGCAACAACAGAAGCGACACCTGCAGTTATTCCTTATGGACAAAGGCCTCGAAGTGAGCGTATTGCTAAATTTGAGGAAAGACGAAAAAAGCAAAGCCCCAATAACAATAATACCAACCCCGTTCAGGCGCCTAAGCCCAAAGTTGTCAGTCATCAGCCTGCAGCAACAGAGGAAGAGGAAGATACCACTGCAGAAGATTCAGGTATTTTAATGCCTTCAGAAAGCACAAGCGATATTCAGCCCCCCCAAGAATCCATTGTACAGGACAAGCCCCAACACCAACATCCTCATCAAAAAAAGCCTCGTGAACAACAATATGGTAATTATAATGTAGAATTTGATGGTATCATCCAAGGCGAGGGGGTATTGGAAATGATGCCTGATGGTTATGGCTTTTTACGCAGTAGCGATTACAACTACCTCAATTCGCCAGATGATATTTATGTATCCCCATCGCAGGTTAAGTTATTTGGTTTAAAAACCGGAGATACGGTAAAAGGTACTGTACGTGCACCCAAAGAAGGCGAAAAGTACTTTGCATTAGTCAAGGTTGATACGATTAATGGTCGCTTGCCCGATGAAATTCGTGACCGTGTGCCTTTCGATTATTTGACCCCCTTATTTCCTTTCGAAAAATTAAACCTTTCAGTGGGTAATGGTACCAGTAGCATGAGTACCCGCATTGTAGATTTATTTACACCTATAGGCAAAGGACAACGTGGATTGATTGTTGCCCAACCCAAGACGGGTAAGACCATGTTGTTAAAAGAAATAGCCAACTCTATTGCAGCCAATCACCCTGAATGTTATTTGATGGTAGTGTTGATTGATGAGCGCCCTGAAGAGGTAACCGACATGCAGCGTAGTGTACGTGCAGAGGTAATCGCCTCTACATTTGACGAGCCTGCAGATAAACACGTTAAGGTGGCGTCCATCGCTTTGCAAAAAGCCAAGAGGTTGGTAGAAGTAGGGCATGATGTAGTGATCTTATTGGATTCGATTACGCGCCTTGCACGAGCGCACAATACGGTTGCCCCCTCGAGTGGCAAGGTCCTAAGTGGAGGGGTAGAAGCCAATGCGATGCAAAAGCCCAAGCAGTTTTTTGGTGCGGCGCGTAAAATCGAAAATGGCGGTTCCTTAACAATTCTGGCAACAGCCCTAATCGATACCGGCTCTAAAATGGATGAAGTGATCTTTGAAGAATTTAAAGGTACAGGTAACATGGAATTGCAATTGGATAGAAAATTGGCCAACCGCCGCATTTATCCTGCAATCGATTTGGTAGCCTCTTCTACACGCCGCGATGATTTGTTGTTTGATAAAGATGTACATGGCAAAGTATGGATATTGCGCAAGCATTTGGCAGATATGAATGCCGATGAAGCCATGAACTTTTTGCTCCAACAAATGCGGGGTACCAAATCAAATGAAGAGTTTTTGGCTACAATGAATAAATAATTTTTTTCTAACCGCGTATTCAGTAATAAAAATCTTTTTTTGATAAAAAGAAAAAACTTATTACTTTTGCGCAAAATATCTTGGAGTATCATGTTTGCAATAGTAATTATAGCGGGACAACAATTTAAAGTTAAAAAAGACGATCAATTGTTTGTACACAGATTAGCGGGCCAGGTGGGCGACGCTGTTGAATTTAAAGATGTGTTGATGGTAGGCGATAGCGGAAATTTTTCTTTCGGCAAAGCAGTTTCAGCATCAGTAAAAGCAGAGATTGTTGAGCACTTAAAAGGTGACAAAGTAATCGTGTTTAAAAAGAAACGTCGTAAAGGTTATCAAAAATCAAACGGCCATCGTCAATACTTGACAAAAATAAAAATTAGTGCAATTGCATAATTTTTAAATCTAATCATTATATTTGTTTTTAATTACAGTAAAAGGATAATAAAAAATGGCACATAAGAAAGGTGAAGGTAGTGTAAAGAATAATAGAGATTCGGAAAGTAAGCGCCTCGGAGTAAAGATTTTTGGTGGTCAACCAGCAATCTCTGGTAACATCATCGTGCGTCAGCGCGGTACTGTTTACCACCCAGGAAACAACGTAGGTTTGGGTAAAGATTTCACCATTTTTGCACTTACAGACGGTATCGTTGAATTCCGCAAAACAAGAAACAAAACAATGATTTCTGTAAAAGAAATCTCAGCAACAGCCGAGGCGTAACTTACCTCAGCTGTTTTGCCATAAAGAGTTTTACTAACCCCAAATTAAATTCCAACGGTTATGGCAACAGCAAAGAAAGCAGCACCTGCGAAGAAAGCAGCTCCTGCAAAAAAAGCGGCTCCTGCGAAGAAAGCAGCAGCTCCAGCAAAAAAAGCAGCACCTGCTAAGAAAGCAGCACCTGCTAAAAAAGCGGCACCAGCTAAGAAAGCTGCGCCAGCAAAAAAAGCAGC
>JAIXWS010000083.1 GCA_027491165.1 Sphingobacteriales bacterium
CATTTATCTAATTGATTTATTATTTTAATCTCCCAACTCTTATAATTTCGTTGCATAAACAATGAGCCATTATGCTGCATCAAGGTGTTTTTTTTGCCATTGCTTGCTCCCATCAAATGTATTATTTCGGCATCAGCACAAAAATGTATCCTGTAACCTAGTTTTCTGATGTCCATACACCACTGCATATCTTCACAATACATAAAATAAGCATCATCAAGTTTTTTATTGGGCAACTGATGGAGTATATCATTTCTAAACATAAAAAAAGTGCCCCAAACCCAATCTACCTCGAGTGTTTGACGATGATCAAAAAAACTACCAAGCAATAATTTTCCTGCTTTTTGTGGCGCTAAAAATTTCTGTATTCTAAGCAATTCAATCAATTTATATTTCACGGAAGGGAAGCGTTGTGCTACAGATTGATGCCGCCCAGCTGGATAAACTACTCGTGGGGAAACAACGCCAACTGTTCGATTTTTTTCCAGGTAATCATAAAGTAAGGACACTGCATCACTTTGTATAAGCGTATCACTATTGACAAGTAAAATATATTTTCCTATTGCTTCAACAATGCCCAAATTATTTCCTTTAGCAAAACCCAAATTGTCTTCAGAAACAATAAGTTTTACTTTGACCTGCCAGTGTTCGTGATCAATAGTCCTAAACTGATTTGAACCATTTTCAACAAGTATTATTTCATAATGAACACTTTTAGTATGTTCAATAAGCGAATTGATGCAATCCGTTGTTAATGCAATGGTATTATAGTTCAGTATTACAATGGAAACATCTACTTTTTCTTTCATGACAACAACAGGTATTTTCTAAATCTTGAAAGCCAAATTGAATTTTTTAATACTAGTTCAAGCTTAGTGATTTTAAAAAAATCTTCTTCTTTGTACTGTTGTATTAATGCGTCAATCGATATTGCTTTTAAAAAATCTAATGCTTCCCATTCCCTCGGCTTAAATGGATGAAAGTTGGCCATCTCTTTATAATTTGTATCATTGAGCATATCCCAAATTGTAAAATACTCATCGACATTAAAATCCGTCTTGTGTCCCCAATTATCCAACTTAAGGCGAATTTCAACCGCACTCCTTGCCCAGGATTGATGTATTATTGTATTGTTGGTGATTAAATTAAAATATCCATTTTTTCGTCCAAATTCATAATTGGGATTGTTGGTAGCAACAGGTATCATTTCCTGTTTTGCTAGACTATTATTTTTTATATAGAGAAAGCCATTTTTTACTTGCTTGTAAAGAATTAAGAAAGGTGCACAAACATTTACATTTCTATTAGACTTTATTTTTTGTAAGTCTTGAACGAACAAATTGAAATCCAAAAAATATTCATCAGCATCCAATTGAATAAACCATGACTCGTGCCCATCCTTCATGAATTCAGCAATTAAATTTCTTTGCCTAACTTCATTTTGCATAGGGGTCAACTCTCGTAAGAAGAAATTATCGCTGTATAACTTTATTTTATTTTCGGTGTCAATTTGATTAATAAAGCATGTAAATTTTTCTTCATCAAATTGAAATTTATTGCCAGCCCAACTAATTCTACCTTTATCTAATGCTAAGCATATTTCATCTGCCTCTCTATATACCTGAGGCAAAGAGTATTGTAACATCTCCCAATCGTAGGCAACACAAAAACCTACTTTAATTTTTTTCAAGTTTTTTATCTATTTAGGATTTTGACTTTTGTATGGTAAACTACATCTTTTATAAAAGCAATGTCTGCATAAGCACCTTTAGCAATTGCCTTAATCGCCCACTTCATTCCGTTTCCGAAATTTTTATTATTAAAAGACTGCACCGCATTATCTTTTAATGCATACAAGTGTGTGTCTAATATTTCGGGTAACTGTTCTACCCATTTACGCACCCTATTTAATTTTTCCTCTTTCGAAACATTTTGAAGTATTGGCAAATTTGTAGCCAAATAATCGTCAATAATTTTTTTCTTTACATTATACCAGTAATGGTATAATAATTCTTCACATGGTTGCAGATTCGTACCGTTCTGCAATATGATGGAGAAGGCATATTGTTCACTAGCATGATTTCTACTTTCTGGATAAAACTGATCGGTAAGCGCATATACATCCTTTAAAAAACGGAAATGATTTGAATGCAATAGGATAATACCTGCATTCCATGAAGAGTTTCTAGCACTGATAGAAATTGGCGTTCCGTTGGCGAGCAATATCTCCTGCTCTTCTATAATGCGCAAGAAGTCCAGGGATGTTTTACCAGCTGGTAAAGCAATTGTCCGTAAACATTCAAAGCTATACTCGTGTAAATGCATGTAACTTTTGGTTTCATCCAAGTTATCAAAATACTTCTTTGGATTTTTCAGGAAAAAAGTATCTGAATCAGCATACAGAATGTGTGTGCCAGATATTTGAAAAGCTTCTTCGATTAAGGCAATTTTCATTCGATGCAAAAAATCAATGTTACCCCTCATTTCCTTTATTTTTTCAGGTGTGAGTAATACATACTGTATGCGAAAATCCTGAAGGTAGGGCTTAAAAAAATCTGGATTATCGGTAAACAATAGCGTATTAATGTTATTATCGGCAACAGCATAAAAACTAAGAATGGCCAAAATAGCCCTATGGTATTCATTTACCCTTCCAAAACTTTGGGTAACCAATGTAAACTCTTTCTGAATGGCCATTATAGACTCTATTTTCTTTTATTGATCATGCGCTGACTAATTACTTCTCGCCACTGCATTACTGGAATTTCAAACTTTTTGTATAACAACAAGGATGCTAAATACGATAAAACAATATTGAGAACAACCAAAAGTGAACTGTTGAGCATAGTCTGACTACAATGCCACTGGTCAAACAAGTATCTCGTAATGTGTAAAATGGGAACATGGCAGAGGTAAAGAGAAAATGAAATCAAACTAATCTTGGTAATGCTATTCAACAGCAATTTATTGTTATGTTTAGGGATATAAACATTTAACAAGGGGAAACAAGCCATTATAGAAATGCTGCAAAGAGGACCCAAAAATAGGACCGCCAAAGGATTCGGATTCGCCTTGAGCACATAAAAGCAAGCATAAACAAAAGAGAATAATAGACCAATTAGGCCGATAACAAAAATTAATTTTGCATTCCTTTCCATCCAGTTCCGCAATAATCCTTTTGTATAAAAATATGATAACAACAAGCCATAAAACATAGAATCTAGCTTGTATTGCGTAGTATAATGCAATGTAGATTCCAAATTCTTAGTGTCTACAATTATAAACAGTAATCTCAATTTCAAAATACATGGTATGATTAGCAAAAGTAAAAATGAGAAAACAAAATTTTGCCTCCCCTTGTTTTTCTTATTGCCAAGGTTGAATAGCAGAAAGAAGAAGGGCAGTAATAAATAAAACCATTCTTCTACCGCCAAACTCCAGGATACCCCAAAAAACGATGTGTTTAAATGGCTAAAACCTTGTAAGAAGAATAAAAATCTTGTAATAATGGAGCTGTTAATTTCTGAATCGTAAATAGGTAAGAGCAAGATATTGATAAAAACAAAGAGATAATAGCTTGGCAAAGTCCTGATCCAGCGGCGAATCCAAAAATCAAGAATCAAGGGCTTTAAGGATCGTGCATTATTTTGGTGCAGTGGCTCAACAACTTTTTCAATAAAGATTCCCCCAATTAAAAAACCACTAAGTACAAAAAATATTTCAACGCCATAATACCCCCCAGCCCAAGTAAGGCAATTAAAGATAAGCTCTGTTTGACCAGCAGTATGGGCATAAAAAACGTCCATCACATGACAAAGGAAGACACTAATGATAGCTGTAGCCCTGATAATATCCAATCCAAACTTTCTATTTTTGAGATGCATCAAACTACTCATTGTTTACATAACTGCTAATTGGTTCCAATGGGCAGGATAAATTTTCACAGGTATTTCTTTTTGCTCTTTAAAACCTAGAAAATATTTTGGACAATACACATCTGCTCCAGAATGATCGTTAAGATAGGCAGCCCACCAAGAATAAGTACTATTTGAAATAATTATTTTGCCTGCATTCTGTAAAATCAAAAAATCCGTTATTTCATTATTTCTGGAAATAATTTTCTGCTCTATTTCTGGGAATAATTCATCCATTGCATTGGGATCATCACTGACAAAAACAACCGGCCAATTTTGATGATTATTTATTTTAACTAATGCTTGATGAAAATACGAACTGGGTAAGGTAAAATCATCCCCTTGAAGACCCGGCACTACAAAGCCTTTATAATCCGTCCGACGAATATGAAGGGCTATATACCGTCCAGCTTCAAGACCATTTTTTTTCAAAAATGAATTGTATTCCTTTTTATATACTTCTTTAACTGTGAAGTACTTTTTTATTTTATCCTTAATGGCATCAAAATATACAGGTGACTGAAAAAAGCCCCATACCGTTGTTGGTTTAACTATGCTTATAAGCTGATCTTGATATAACTGCTGTAGGCAGTCTAAGTTTGTATTCAGCGTATCATTACCCCAAATTTTTTTCCATAATCGAAAAAACAAAAATGCTTTCACTTTATTCACAATAATCTCTCTTTTGTCTAATTGAAAATATTTAATTTTATCCAAGTGACTTAAAGAGCAGTAAAAACCTTGTTCTTCCTGAATAGCTTTTGCACAGGCATACTGAAACATCTGGTTACCCATACGCCCCATATGCGCGTTGAAATGTATTTGTTTTTTAAAATTCAGATTGAGCATATTTGATTGAGAGAATATTACCATGCACCCTAAAAATTCTCTTTAGAATCAACAATAATATCTTAACAAAGGAAACCTAAGTACTGGCTACTATCAATAAGCAAGGCCCAGAACATTAATGATGGTATTATAATAGGCAATATTGAAACGCCTCTTTTGCTATGATTTAATTTTTTCTATAAAGCGGCCTTCATCAAACGTTCGACATCGGACATATTGTGAATATTCGCTCGATACCAAGCCTCGTCTTTCTCCCACCATCTTAAAGATTCTAAAAAACCGATTTGTTCAGGTGTGAACCTCATCTTAATCAAACGAGCAGGTACTCCTCCTACAATGGCATAAGCAGGCACATCCTTGTTAACAATAGCTCCTGCCGCTACAATGGCTCCATTCCCAATTCGCACATCATCAAGGATTACTGCGTTTTGACCAATCCACACATCATGGCCAATATGAACCGTTCCATTTTCTTGAAATAAATGCTTATCGACTAAAGAAGCCCCACACTGCTTAGCAGGAGACCAAAAATAGGGACTTGTGGAAACATAGGTTTGTGCAGGATGCCTACCAGGACCAATACTTACATTTTTAGCAATTGAGCAAAATCGGCCAATAGTAGCGTGCATCACCACATTGTCTCCAGCAAAATAAGTATGTGCGCCTATTATAGACTTGTAGCAATATGAATCTTTATTGATGCGCAAGGGTTGCTC
>JAIXWS010000133.1 GCA_027491165.1 Sphingobacteriales bacterium
ACACTGATGAAATGATAATCTTGGCCATCCACTTCACCCATGCGTGGAGCGCGGGTACAAGCAGAAATAGAAAAAGCAAAATCAGGAAAATGAGCCATCAAACGCTTGATGAGTGTTGATTTTCCTGAGCCAGAAGGCGCTGTGATGATGATAATTTTTTTGTTCATGCTTATTTCAGATAAAACTGCTCATAAAGATTAATAGTCAATACTCATTTTCAGCGCATCCTTGAGTTGATGTAACATGGGGTTTTTTTCGGCCATTAAGGCAAACACTTCTGCCTTACTCAAGGCTCTTTCGCCCGGTTCATTTTCTTCAATCACGGCTATATTACTGATACTAACCAGTAAGCCGGTTTCTTTTTTGATTAATTCTTGAATATTTCCTCGCTCCGATTGGGCATAACTATCGGTAATTTTATTAGGCGAAATAAGCTGTAATAATCCAGCTTCGGGCATTTCCAGTTTTATTGTTTCGAAGGCATTGAAAAGGATGCTTTTATTTTCGGCCTTTAATTGTTGTTTGTATTGGGCAAAAATATGTTCAACCATTTCTAGCGTCAAATCACTCATCGCCATTTTTTCGGTATTGGCAATATTGTTGGTTGCTTGCAGCATATTGCGCGAAATGCGTCTTGTGGACCCAACTGCATTTTCAGATGCTGCAAAAGGCGAACATTTTTCACTTGAAATATTTTGGGTAGGAGCAATAGGCTGTGGCTCTGGAGTCGTCTCTTCTTTGACGATTTGCTGTTCCACAATTGTACTTGTATAGGTAGGCGCAGCAGTGCTTTGTGGCTGTACGGTAATAGTATTAGGCTGCACCGTTTGTGCTGCTATGCTTGGATTATTGTTTTTTTTTTCGCCCGAAAAATCAATTTTCGTAGCCTGCAATAAATAACAAAGTCTGATTAAGCAAAGCTCGGTATGCAGTCTTCTGTTATTGGCATTTTTGTATTCGAGCACCGATTCGTTAACTACATTCAAGGCCGAGAGAATAAAGGAAGGTGGGCACTGTGCAGCTTTTTCGTGATAAATGGGTTTGTGGTTATTGGGTACATCCAAAAGTTTGGCCATTCGGGCATCTTTACACAAAAGTAAATTTCTAAAATGCTCCAAAAATCCGTTCAGAATAACATCCCCTTCAAAACCCCTATCCAAAACCTCATCTAAAAGCAACAAGGTACTAGCGATATCGCTGGCCAATATGAGGTCGGTAATTTTAAAATAAAATTCGGCATCCAATTGGTTGAGATGCTCCATAGTGGCGGCATAGCTCAATTGTCCATTGGTAAAACTCGAAATTCTATCGAGCATCGAAAGAGCATCGCGCATACATCCTTCGCTCTTTTGAGCGATGACATGAAGCGCAGCTTCGTCGGCTACGATATTTTCTTTTACGGTTATTTGCGCCAAATGTTGCACCGTATCATTGGTGGTAATTCTCTTAAAATCGAAAATTTGGCAACGGCTCAGAATAGTTGGTAATATCTTGTGTTTTTCGGTAGTAGCTAATATGAAGATGGCGTATGATGGTGGTTCTTCGAGTGTTTTTAGAAAGGCATTGAAGGCCGCAGTACTCAACATATGTACCTCATCTATGATGTACACTTTGTATTTTCCTTGTTGCGGCGAAAAGCGAACTTGATCTGTTAGGTTGCGAATATCTTCAACAGAGTTGTTAGAGGCCGCATCTAATTCAAAAACATTAAAAGAGGTATTGTTGTTAAACGATTGACAATTGGTACACCTGTCGCAGGCCTCCATATTTTCAGTAGGATGCTCGCAATTCAGAGTTTTAGCAAGGATACGGGCACAAGTAGTTTTACCCACACCACGTGGTCCACAAAACAAAAATGCATGCGCCAAATGATTAGTGCGTATTGAATTTTTGAGGGTGGTTGTGATATGCTCTTGACCCACCACGGTATCAAAAGTTTGGGGCCTGTATTTTCTTGCTGAAACGATGTATTGATCCGACATTATTGTTTTCTGCTAAAATTTTGGATTCGACTAAAGAATAAAGGTAAAGGATGTGCTTAATAAAACAAATACATCAAGCGCAAAGCAAAAACATTATTAAACTGTTCGGATCGCCCAAATAGAGGGTCAACATTATCTCTGATAGAAATCATGGAATATTGAAAACGTAATCCTGCAAAAAGTCCTTTATAGACATGTAATTGACCAGTAAGCACGAGGTTGATATCCATCTTTTTAAACGGATATTTATCAGGGTCATATTTAATACTGCTGCTACTCACATTAATTTCTTCTCTGCTGCCGATGAGTTGGGCATAGGAAAAACCAGCTCCAAAATGACTCTTCTTTTGGTCGAAATAGTTGATTTGAATGGGTATTTCGGCATAATTAAGACTAATGTTTTGCTTATTGATTTGGGTGATATTACCCCGTGAAAGTTGCGCCCCATTAGATATTGCGCCTTTTTGAACATACAAGATCTCAATACTTGCAGCCAATTGCGGCTTCAGCTGGGCATACAAAATGGCGCCAGCATTGAATCCCATCTTCTTGTATCCGCGATAACTGTCTCCATCAACTTGCGAAAAATTAGTACCGGCGACAAAGCCGCCTACAAAGGTTTTAGGATCTTCAACATAATAATTGCTAGGGTTTTGAGCCCAAACAGACTGACAAACCATCATCAGCAAGGATAATCCTACTAGATATTGTAGCTTCATCTTAGACATTCTTTTTTTTCTTTAAAACAAATACATCACTCTCAGCGTCCACATGTTATTGAATTGCTGGCTCCGGGCAAATTCATAATCAACCTTTTCTCGAATGGGCAACAGAGAATATTGAAATCGAAGATTGGCGTACAAACCTTTTACTAAATGCAAATTCGCTGCAAAAAGTACATTCAAATCCATTTTTTTAAAAGGATATTGAGCGGGATCGTAATTACTGGCTGGGCTTGTTTGTATCAACTCTTCGGCGCTAATTAATTGGGCATAAGAAAGACCTGCTCCTATATGGCTTTTATGTTTGTCATATACATTAAACATGAGGGGTATTTCTGCATAATTTAAATTGACTTTTTGGGTGACAATCGTATAGATTTTAGAACTAGAGTTTTGCCTGAAATTGGACCTTGCACCTTTTTGGGCATACAGCAATTCCATACTCAAAGAAAAATGTTGCGCAATTCTGGCATACAAAACGGCTCCAGCATTGATACCTGTTTTGAAATAGCCCGCATATTTGTCTCCATCTACTTGACAAAAATTGGCGCCAGCCACTATACCACCCGAAAATAATTTGGGCTCCTCAACATAATAATTGGCGGGGTTTTGGGCCGATGCCCTAAAAAAAATGGCGCTCAATAAAATGATAACACTTAAAATTGTAGCTAATTTTCTACTTTTATTCATCGGTGATAAAGTATCCTGCATCATGAACATCAAAATTACAGCAAACACACTAAAAAAATTAGAGCAACTTTTTGAAGAGGCTCGTTATATTATTCGTTTTGAAAAAGGCACCTTTAACTCAGGTTATTGTATTCTTGAAGATAAAAGGGTAGTGGTAGTCAATAAGTTTCTCAATTTAGAGGGACGTATTAATGCACTTTCTGAAATTTTACCGAGTATCAATGTTATAGAAGGAGACCTGAGTACGGAGTCGTTAAAATTTTACAAACAAATCATGGGCGACTATTCACCTAATATTATTACTATTCAAACCGAAATGGACATTTAAACCTATGCGCATTAGCTTTTTAGGCACCGGAACCTCACAAGGTGTACCCGTAATCGCATGTCCTTGTGCTGTCTGCACTTCCGATGACCCTAGAGATAATCGATTACGCTCTTCTGTATTGATAGAAACAGAGGAGGCCAATTTTGTGATTGATAGTGGACCCGATTTTAGGTACCAAATGTTGCGCCAAAAAGTAAAAAAACTTGATGCAATTGTATTTACTCACGGTCATAAAGACCACACGGCAGGTCTTGATGATGTTCGAGCTTACAACTATTTTCAACAAAAGGAAATGGACATTTATGCCAGTGAAGAAACGCAAGAAGTACTTCATAGAGAATTTCAATACATCTTCTTGAATTCAAGCTACCCGGGTGTACCCCAAATCAAAATGCATGAATTACGCAATGACCCATTTTACATTAATGGATTAAAAATTACGCCCATTAGGGCACTTCATTATAAAATGGAGGTTTTCGGTTTTAGAATAGGGGATTTTAGCTATATCACCGATGCCAACTACATAGCCCCAGAAGAATTAGAAAAAATACGAGGCTCAAAGGTTTTGGTTCTTAATGCACTTCGTCTTGAACAGCATATTTCACATTTTACTCTTGAAGAAGCAACCCAGCTAGCACAAGAATTAAATTGTGCGCAAACCTATTTTACGCATATAAGCCATCAATTAGGACTTCATCTTCAAGTAAATGCTGCTTTGCCCAAAGGTATTGCACTTGCCTATGATGGATTGCGTATTTCTTTATAATTGAAACTTATTCAAACAACTTTTTCATGATAAAAAAAGCGAATGCTGGACAAGACCAAACATTCGCTTTGTACAATTTTGTGTTGAATGATTATTGAGCTGAAAGCTCTTTGACTTTAGCAAACACTTCATTTTCTCCACCTTCTTCGTATCCGGTGTGCATCCAAGCTATTTTACCAGTCTTATCAACAATAATAGTAAAGGGCACATTTTGAAAATTTAAAGAACGTTTCAAATCAGAATTTGCATCTTGATAATAAGGAAATTCCCAACCTTGCGATTTGGCATAACTGCGCACCAAACCTTCTGCGCGCGACTCATCAATTGAAACCGTCATGTAATTAAAATCAACTTCTTTTTTCCAATCTGTCATTTTTTTACGCACATTATTGATTTCTTTTTTGCAAGGCACACACCATGTGGCCCAAAAACTCACCACCGTAATTTTTCCTTTTTCAAAAGTTTGGTTGAAGGCGATTTTTTTACCAGAATTAACATCCTTTATAGATGTGTTAGGTAATTCAGATTGTGCCCAAAGGGTGGCAGAGGCAAAAATACATAGGGCAAGTGAGCTTATTTTTTTCATTGTTTTTATTGTTTAAATTCTTCAGACAAAATTAAGTTGTTAATGTTACATCAGAAAAGTAATTTCGTAGATATTTTTAAAAGATTTTAACAGTACCTTAATGAGGAAATACCTTCTTTCTTTCGCTGCATTAGCAGCCTTTTCAAGTGCATGGTCACAAGGGCAACTTACTGGCGACATTATGACCAACATCAATTTTTACGAAAATGATAAAAAAATAATTGAACCCAATAACTCGCTATACGAAAATTATAAAAATGGTGGTGAAGGTTGGTTAAGCTTAAGGTACAATAACAATGGCTTTACCGGATTTCTGCGTGTAGATGCTTTTCAAAATTCAAACTTAAAATACCTAACACGACCCATGACCACTTTTGGGGTAGGTGCCTTTTCCTTAAGTAAAGATATCGATGATTTAAGCGTTACGGTAGGCTATATTTATGACCAAGTAGGTAGCGGTATCCTTTTTCGTTCCTACGAAGATAGAGGCCTGTTGATCGATAATGCATTGGTAGGCCTATCGCTCAAGTATAAAATTAATGACCAGCTCTTCGTTAAAGGATTTGCGGGGCAACAAAAGAACAACAACCTTGTAAATACCTTTTATGCGCCCATTTTTAAATCAGCAACAGTAGAAGGAGACTATTCAATAGGCAAAGTGCATATTAACCCAGGAGTAGCCGCTTTGAATCGCACCTTAGACCAAAACTCAATGGATGCCGTGGTTGCTTCTATAAACGCACAACCTATATCAGAGCGTTTCATACCCAAATTTAATATGTACGCATTTACCGGGTACAACAACCTTACCTACGAAAACATTTCATGGTATGTAGAAGGCGCCTATAAAACAAGTGAAGCCATCAGTGTAAACGGTAAGTTGATGAATGAAGCGGGTTCTACTTTGTATTCTACTTTAGGCTGGGCCAAAAAAGGCATAGCCCTTAATGTATCGGCCAAGCGAACAGAAAATTTTGTGATGCGTACATCCCCTTCACAAATTTTATTGGATGGTATGGTCAACTGGCAGCCTGTTGTGGCGATTATTCGTCCTCATCGTTTATTAGCGCGATATTCCCCTGCTTCGCAAGACAATTCGGAAATGGCTTATAAAGCTGATGTTTTCATTGCACCTAATGATGATTACAACATAAACTTGAATTATACCCACATGAATAGCCTTAGTGGAAATAAACTATATGAAGAAATTTTTGCAGATGCTGAATATCGTGGCTTTAAAAAGTGGATTTTAGGTGGTGGTATTCAGTACTTAGAATACAATCTTCAAGTGTATCGCAATGAACCATTACCCTTCATGTTTTCTGTAACACCCTTTGTTGATGTTACATACCGAATCAATGATAAAAAAGCGATTAGGGTAGAATTAGAATACCAAGACAAAAAACAAGATATGGGTTCTATGTTCTTTGGTCTTGCCGAATTTACGGTTGCGCCCAAATGGTCATTTGCCCTTTCGAACATGTATGTTTTCAAACCCAATTACGCCAAATTTGAGAACTTTAATTACCCCACGATCTTCACTGCCTATACCAAAGGACCTCATCGCTTTTCACTTGCTTACGTAAAACAAATTGCAGGTATCAACTGTACAGGTGGGGTATGTCGTTACGAGCCAGCATTTAGTGGGGTAAGAGCTATGATTACATCAAGTTTTTAAATTTTACCCTGTAGTAGCGTATCTTATTTTTGTATCCTCAATTGAATTTGTAAATTTTCTAAAAAATGATCCAAGCCTCTCTAAAAAAAGACGATAAAAAAGCAAAACTACTTATCCTAACCGTGTCATTCGTGGTATTTGCAGCAGTGGTAATCTTAAGTAAGGTAAAACTCGAGGTAGACCTAGGATTCGATTCGCACATTTTTGCATTATTCAATGCCATTATCAATTCTGCTGTGTCTTTTTTATTGGTATTATCTCTAATAGCTGTAAAAAGCAAAAAGTATCAACTACACAAAAACCTGATGCTAGCAGCAATGCTCCTATCTGTTTTATTTTTGCTGAGTTATATTGCTCATCACTTATTGAATGGAGAAACCAAGTTTGGTGGGGAAGGAACTATGAAAACGGTCTATTATTTCATTTTGGCTACCCATATTCCATTAGCAGCCATCATACTTCCTTTCATTTTGTTCACTGCTTATCGAGGATTAATAGGGGAGTTTGCTGCTCATAAAAAGATGGCTCGATACACTTTTCCTTTATGGCTGTATGTCAGTATTACAGGGGTTTTGGTCTATATCCTTATTGCTCCTTATTACAGCTAAAGACTCGAAAAAATTCGATACAATGGAAACACCTACATAAGGAAAACTATCTTTAAGCTTTCTGCTGATATAGTATTGTTTCTACAGATAAACTATTGGGGCTATGGCTTCAACAATTGGCTAGTAGCCAAAAATAACTACAATTTATAGAATATGGTTTTTTTGATTTAAAACTATTTACTAACAACTTTTAAAAAAAAATTGTTCAAGTAAATTATATTTCTTTAAATTTGCATCTAGTTCTTTAAAATTATTCTTATCCAGAAAGACAGAGGGAATTGACCCAATGAAGTCTTGACAACCTCCACGAAAGTGGGAAGGTGCCAAATTCAACTCAGCAATAATGTTGAGATAGATAAGTTAGAAAAAAGCATATAATATCCCGATGCATAGGGACAAAATATTAAAAGCTCTTCTGACTTGTCGGAAGAGCTTTTTTATTTAAAGCCCTTTTGACAAGTTATTTGCTCTGACAGTTTTGGATAAGTTGGTTTTACCGAACATTTATATGTTTAACCATTCAATTCAAAACAAAAATGAAAGAGACAACGAAAATTTTGCATAGCATTCCAGTTGACGAACTTACCGGAGCCATTTCCACTCCCATATATCAAACTTCCACCTATGTGCAAGAAGCACCAGGTGTGAACAAGGGATATGACTATGCCCGCAGTAACAACCCAACACGAAAAGTGTTGGAAAATTTAATTGCAACGTTAGAGAATGGAAAAAATGGTTATGCCTTTGCAAGCGGCCTTGCAGCCATTGATGCAGTTGTAAAACTTTTACAATCAGGTGACGAGATTGTAGCAGTAGATGATATATATGGTGGCGCTTTTCGCTTATTCACTCACATCTATCAAAAATTTGGCATTACTGTAAAGTATGTGGATGCGACCGATACAGCGAATGTTGCTGTTGCGATTACATCAAAAACCAAATTAATTTGGTTGGAATCTCCCACTAACCCGACCCTGAAAATTTCTGATATTGAAGCGATTTCAAAAATTGCAAAAGCAAACAAGGTTTTATTATGTGTTGATAACACCTTTGCGTCACCCGTCGCTCAGAAACCGATTGAATTGGGCGCGGATATTGTCATTCATTCCGCTACTAAATATTTAGCTGGACATAGCGATTTAATCGCAGGTTTAGTAGTAACAAACACCAATGAATTAGGTGAAAAAATTAAATTTATTCAAAATGCATCAGGTGCCATTCTAGCACCATTTGATAGTTGGTTAGTAATTCGCGGTATTGAAACTTTGCCACTACGAGTAAAACAACATTCGGAAAATGCTCAAAAAATTGCAGAATTTTTATTAACACAAGACATTGTGAAAAATGTGTACTACCCTGGGTTATCGATACACAAGAATCACCACATAGCTAAGCAACAACAAAAATATTTTGGTGGAATCGTCACTTTTGATCTGAAAATAGACGATAAGGAATTTGCAACACAAATTGTTAGCCAAACCCAATACTTCAAATTAGCCGAAAGCTTAGGCGGTCTGAAGAGTTTAATCTGTCTGCCCTGTGAAATGACTCATAAATCTATTCCTAGAGAAAGCCGATATGAATCGGGTGTAACTGACAGTTTGATCAGATTATCCGTTGGATTGGAGGATGTAGATGACCTAATAAATGACCTAGAAACCGCCATCAAATCATTATCAAAAAAAATATCATCTACTGCCTAATTACATTAAAAAAAATGAAAAGAAAAAATTTAAACATAGGGCTATTTGGATTTGGATGTGTTGGATATGGTTTATATGAAGTACTGGAGAAAACTCCAGGACTAAAGGCCAATATCAAACGCATTTGTGTAAAAGACAAAAGCAAACAACGACAATTGCCATCGGAGCATTTCACATTTGACAAAAACGACATTTTAAATGATGGTGAAATAAATACTGTTGTAGAATTAATAGATGATGCCGATGCGGCTTTTGAAATTGTGAAAACTGCATTGCAAAAAGGTAAAGCTGTTGTGACAGCAAATAAGAAAATGATTGCCGAACATTTTGATGAGTTATTACAATTACAAAAAGAATATAATGTTCCATTATTGTACGAGGCGGCATGCTGTGCAAGTATTCCAATCATTCGTAATTTAGAAGAATATTACGATAATGATTTGCTAGAATCTATTGAAGGGATTGTTAACGGATCAACCAATTATATTCTAACCAAAACATCTGAAGAACATATTTCTTATGCTGAGGCACTACTAGAAGCACAGCAAAAGGGATACGCTGAATCAAACCCAATAATGGACACCGGTGGGTTTGATGCCAAATATAAATTGCTGATTCTAATTGCTCATGCCTTTGGGGTAGTAGCTAAACCTGATGAAATCTATAACATAGGTATTGATAGATTGGGCGAATTGGAATTAAATTATGCAAAAGAAAAGGGCTTGAGCATTAAACTAATTGCTTTTGCAGAAAAAACTTCTGAAGGGAAAATTAATGCATTTGTACTGCCTAAATTTATTCAAAAAAGCGATAA
This sequence comes from Sphingobacteriales bacterium, assembly GCA_027491165.1. GTDB lineage: Bacteria > Bacteroidota > Bacteroidia > Chitinophagales > Chitinophagaceae > Rurimicrobium. The sequence continues at coordinate 9,878 of JAIXWS010000133.1, forward strand.
ACTTTTTTCAGTCAATGATGTGTTTAATGGTGTAAAAACAAAATCATATTTCAGTGATGTGCAATTTTTTGTTGGCAAAGGAGCTGGTGCTTACCCGACAGCATCTGCCGTTTTATCAGATATATCTGCTTTGAGTTATGATTATCAATACGAATACAAAAAGTTAAATCAAAATGAAATATTGGAAAGCGATAAAAATATCCTGCTCAAGGTTTTCTTACGGCACGATTTGGAGTACGTATCAGAATTTAAGCGATGTTTTAACAGTATTCAGGAATCTTATCGTAACCACGAATCAGGCTATATTATCGGAATAATTTCATTAGCAAATCTTAAAATAATAGCCGAAAGAAATTATGCCGACACATCGATTGTGTTATTTGACATAGCAAAAAGCAATACTAATGAAACTATTAAAAAAAGAAAACAGGAATATGCATTTAATTAATAAAAAAATAGTAATGGCCAAGGACATTGGTATTCATGGCAACTTGTTTGGTGGAATTCTTATGGCTTGGATAGACGAGGCCGCAGCAGCTTATGCTACCGAGTATTGCTATACTCCGAATATGGTTACAGTTAGGGTAGGTGAATTGATATTTAAAAAACCATTAAAAGCAGGTCAACACATCAGAATTTATGGTGAAGTGATCGAACTTGGCAATACATCGATAACTCTTAAAATAGAAGCATACAAATACAGTTTATATAGCGGAGAAGAAACTATGGTATGCGAAACCAATACTACCTTTGTCAGAATTGATGATGATGGCACACCGACCCCAATTGGGGAAACTGTTAAACGAAATCACACGAATAGATTGAATGAATTAGTCGGGTATTGAAAATTATTTTACTTTATAAATTAATAACAATAAATAAAAAAATGATTAAACTGTTTCGTGCAATGTCAATAATTCTTTTGACGTTAATTGCTCAGCCTCTATTTGGGCAACAGACAAATTTCGGTAGTATCAAAGGAAGAATTGTTGACAAAGATCATAAGCAAGCAATCGAAGGGGCCTTAATAATATTGTCTAATAGTCAAATATCAACCCAAAGCGACTCACTTGGTAATTTTGAAATTATACCTGTACCAACAGGCTCCCATTCGATAGAAATCAAAGCAATTGGCTACGAAAATCAAATTTCTAATGATATCAATGTTTTAGTAAATAAATCTAGTTACCGTGAGATTAGTTTACAAGAAACCATTAAAACGATAAAAGGAATTGAGGTAAAAGCCTTCCAATACGAAAACAATAGGGTTACACCCGTTTCATCCTACAGTTTTTCAAGAGAAGAAATCGCCTTAAATCCAGGCTCTCAAGGAGACATATTTAGGGCCATTGGAATGCTGCCTGGTGTGTCGAGTAGTGGTGGTATTTATTCAGCAATTGCAGTGAGAGGACAAGGCGTTAGAGATAATGTGTACATGGTTGACGATATTCCCTTAACCGAAGTGGGGCACTTAGAAGGCAATAGCTTTTTTAACGACCCCAATGGTGGTCGATTCAGCATTTTTGCACCCAGAGTAATTGATAATGCCCAATTTCAAGGTGGTGGTTTTGGACCAGAATATGGCCGAAGAAGTGCATCTTATTTGGGTTTAGGAATAAAGGAGGGAAATAAAGAGAATTCTATTATAGACGGACAGGTTGACCTTTTAGGAATAACAATTAATTATGATGGTCCAACCAAAATTCTAAAAAAAACAAACATTTTCTTGTCTGCGCGCTATCAAAATTTTTATGGTTTAGTTAATCTAATTGGTTTAAAAGATATCGGTCTTCCAATTTACGGGGATGTTATCCTAAAAACGACAACGGAACTAAACGCAAAGAACAAATTGTCTTTTTTAGCAATTGTTAGCCCCGAAAGCTATGTAAGAGATATAGACAATGTATATGCCGACAAAAAATTGAATCTTTTATATCTCCCTAATTTTAAAAGAAATAAAATAGTAGTAGGTCTGAATTTAAGAACCTTAACTAGTCAAAAAAGTTATTGGAAAAATGTGCTCTATTTCACATCCTATACATCAGACGTAAAAGTTGGAAAAGCTTATCCTGATGCAGATTCTGTAGCTAATTTAAATAAGCCTATAATACCTTATGATGAAAGTATTCAAACCCAAAAATATGCTGAAACAAAATTAGGATATAGATCACTTTTTAATCTAGTAATGAATCAGAATCAAAAATTGGCTACCGGAATTGAGATGGATTTACAGCAGCTCAGTAATGAAAGAACCCTTCAAAGTAATGATACAAATTTTATATTCCGAACTGCAGATTTAATGAATCCTAACGTAAAATATCAACCCATTTATCCGCAATTTGTAGATGCAAATTTTAATAAGCCAAACATTAATTTTTCTAGCTTCATTAATTATTCTCTTTTATTGGGCAAAAAGATTTCTTTGAACACTGGTTTAAGGTATGATTACACCGGATTCGCAGACCAACATGTTATTTCCCCACGTTTAAGTGGTAGCTATTACATCAATGAAAAAAATAGCTTCAATTTTGGATATGGGTTATATTTTCAAGACCCTGTATATTCTGACATTGCCGACCAACCAAGTAGCAACAAACTTAAAATGGAAGAGGTAAGTCAGTACATACTTGGTTACAGACGATATTTCACTAGTGATTTGAAGCTAACGGTAGAAGCCTGGTATAAAAATTTTGACAATATGGTGGTGACACCAATAAATGGAACAGTTTTGAAAAACAATAAGGGAACTGGATGGGGTAAAGGATTAGACATTAATTTGACCAAGCGATTAGTCAAGAAATTTCATGGACAAATTGGGTACTCCTACATTGATATTAAACGAAATGACCATGACGGAATAGGTGCATATGATTTTGCATTCAGTCAGCCGCATCAATTTAACTGCATGCTCAGTTACAAAACGAATAAGCATTGGGTTTTTTCCATGAAGTATAGGTATGCTACAGGCAAGCCCAAAGACAATTATATCATCCATCGTGATGTTCTAAACAATAATAGCTATGTTAGGTATTCGAAGGAACTGGTAGGTAGAAATGAATTGAGACTACCAGACTTTACAAGTCTTGACCTTAGAGCTAACTATAATTTTAAATTTAAAACTGCCACCATGACAATATTCTTTGATATTGTAAATGTTTTCAATAAACAGATCGCCAATAGTGAAAATTTTAATGCTATTACCGGACAGAATTTTTATGATGGTCTTGCCATTTTCCCAACAGGAGGAATGAAGTTTGAATTTTAAGGCAAAAGCAGCATTTAATTACTGAATTACTGAAGAAGTATTTAAGGGTAGAAGTGTAACTAATTTTCGGCTAGTAATAAGTTATGTGCAAGCATAGCGGAAGACAGAACGAACAGACGACTTAACAAAAATGGCAATACCAAAAGACAAAGAAGAATTAGTAGAAGCAATCGTTGACAACTACAAAAAGTTAACAATCGAACTTTCAACTATTCCGACTGACTTGACAACAAATAAAGAATTAGAAGGACACTCAAAAAATACATTAATGAGTATCAACAACCTTGTTGCTTATCTCGTTGGTTGGGGACAATTGGTTTTGAAGTGGAACAACAAGAAAAGCAAAGGACTTGACGTTGACTTTCCAGAGACGGGTTACAAATGGAATGAACTTGGACTACTTGCACAAAAATTCTACAAGGACTACGAAAAAGACGACTTCAAAACTCTTAACAAAAAACTTAACAAGACAACAACCGAAATATTGAAAATAATTGAAAGCAAAACAAACAAAGAACTTTATGAAATGGCGTGGTATGACAAGTGGACTTTTGGAAAAATGATTCAGCTAAATACTTCTTCGCCATTTAAAAACGCAAAGGACAGAATTAGAAAATGGAAAAAGATTAAGCAACTAAAATGACAGAAATGCCAGCACATAACAGCACATTGGCAATAGGCGGGGTTCAATCTCCGCTTGACAGTTTTGATGTAGCCGAAAGTTCAGTTCTTCGAACTTTCAAGAAGAAGAAGCAGATAAAAAGAAATGGTTGAATCCAGATGATAGCGCAGTCTCATTATTTATCTACTTAACATAATGTAAATTATAGGACAAAAGGGCTTATTTTAATCTAAGTATGTATCATACACACTTATTAAACAAACTTACCTTGAATCATCATCTGCTTCACCGGGTTATTCCCAAAATCATAGGGAATATTATCTAAGGAGTTCATAGGCTGGGTAATGATTAAATTGGCCTTTTTGCCCACTGCAATGCTTCCTAATTCTTGATCCAATTCCATAGCAGCAGCACCATTTATGGTAATAGCATTGATCGCCTCGCTTGGTGTCATTTTTAACTGTGTACAAGCAATAGTAGCCAACAAATTCATATTACCACTGGGACAACTACCAGGATTATAATCACTTGCCAAAGCCACAGGCAATCCGGCATCGATAATTTGCCTTGCCGGTTGATATGGGATACCAAGGAAAAAAGCAGCTGCCGGTAATAAAGTGGGCATGGTACTCCCCTTTTTCAATGCCTCAATTTCGGCTTCACCGACACATTCTAGATGATCCACAGATACGGCTCGATACTGAACCCCAACTTGGACACCACCAGAATAATGCAACTGATTGGCATGTATTTTAGGTTTAAGACCAAATTTCCAAGCCGCTTCCAACAATCGCTCTGTATCGGCCACACTAAAAAAGCCTTGCTCACAAAAAACATCCATATAATCAGCCAAACCTTCAGCGGCTACTTTTGGCAGCATTATATCGATAATTAACTTTATGTAGGACTCTTTATCTTCTTTATATTCAATTGGATATGCATGTGCAGCTAAAAAAGACGCCTTAACAGAAACATCCGAATTTTCTTTTAATTTCCGAATAACGCGCAGCATTTTCAATTCCGCCTCTACACTTAAACCGTAACCACTTTTGATTTCAATAGCAGCTGTTCCCTGGGCGATTACCTGCTGCAGCCGTGCGTATGATTGATCATAAAGTTCCGATTCGTCCATTACACGTAGTTTGGCCGCAGAATTCAGAATTCCCCCTCCATTTCGGGCTATTTCTTCATAAGTCTTTCCCTTAATACGATCCACAAACTCTTGTTCTCGCGCAGCAGCAAATACTAAATGGGTATGACTGTCACACCAAGCCGGTAATACTAAACTATTACTTGCATCATAGCTCACATCGTATTTAAAATCAGTCAATTGAGACATTTTTCCAAATGCTTTAATGAGGCCATTTTCAATCAACAGCCAGGCATCTTCGATATATGGAATCTGTGCCATATCAGCGCCAGAAACCTTTGTTTTAAAGCCTGGACCTTCCTCGGTTTGATATAAATATTTTATATTTTTAATTATGGTGGACATCAATTGAGCTTTTTAGTGTTTTGAATGAAGTACAAGATAAAAAAAATGTTGCTCTATAGTCAATATAAAACAACATTTAAAAATAACACTTATGATAATACATTTTTTTATTGCATCATTGCGATAAATTGATCGAAAAGATACCTAGAATCGTGTGGACCAGGTGTACTTTCGGGGTGATATTGTACCGAAAATGCCTTTTTATCGTTTACCCTAATACCTTCTATAGAATCATCATTGAGATTGACATGAGTAATGGTGATTTTATCTGATTTTTGTGCCGCTTCTGGAACAATACCAAAACCATGGTTTTGGGTAGTGATTTCCGATTTTCCTGTCTCGAGGTTCTTAACAGGATGATTCAAACCGCGATGTCCATGATGCATTTTAAACGTTGGGATATCGTTGGCCAATGCCAACAATTGATGCCCCAAACAAATGCCAAACAAAGGCTTATCCTCAGCCAAAATAGCTTTAACGGTTGCCACAGCATAAGGCATTGAGGAGGGATCGCCAGGACCATTACTCACAAAATATCCTGTGGGTTGAAAAGCTTGTAATGTTGTAAAATCAGTATGGGCATTGAATACCTTTAAATAAGCTCCGCGTTCGGCCAAGCTGGTAAGGATGTGTTTTTTAACCCCAAAATCCAAAACAGCAATGCGAATCGCCGATTGCTCGTCACCAACAGTATAGGCTTCTTGGGTACTCACTTCGCTTGACAATTCTAAACCCGCCATATCAGGCACTTTACTGAGTTCGTTTTTCAAATCCTCTACCTGGCTGAATTCTGTTGAAATCACACAATTCATCGCCCCTTTGTTGCGGATATGCTGCACCAAAGCGCGGGTATCAACATCATAAATGGCAATTAGATTATTGTCCAGCAAATATTTGTCTAAAGAATCACTAGCCATAAATCGAGAATAGCGAGCAGACATATTTTTACAAATCAAACCTCTGATCTTTACCGAATTGCTTTCTACATCGGTATCTCGCACACCATAATTGCCCACATAGGCAGTATTCATGATGAGCATTTGACCCGTATAGGAGGGGTCTGTGAAGACTTCTTGATAGCCCGTCATGCCCGTATTGAAGCAGATTTCACCACCACAAGTACCTTTTGCACCAAATGATTTTCCTTTGAGTAATGTACCGTCTTGTAGATAAAGATAAGCCGGTGTAGAGGGGAGATTGTTTAGTTGATTCATACTAAGGTGCAAATTTGCAGAAAATTTTCCATTATCGAAATGATAAAATAGAAATTGTGGAAAAGATTATGAAAACGATAGTTTCTGTGCCTTATGACTAGCATATAGGATTCAAGAAAGCCCATAAGGTAGACTTTTTAAGGGGAGACCGAAAATGCTCTGTTGTACAATATCAAAAGCTACCCAATGTAGAGAACAGAAGCAGACTATGGCAATTTATTATTTTTACTCAAATTAAAATGTGCATTGAGGATAATCCCATTGTTGTACTGAAACACATTTTGATCCATAATTTGTCGGCCTAATTGAAGGGTTTGATGGAGGTAGCCGCCTTCTAATCGTAGATTTTTACTCCATTGATAACCCAATACTATTCCCAATCTGTTTTGGTCAAAGACATTGGCCTGCACATTCTTGCCAAAGCCTATAAACACCTCATTATAGGCTGCTACATAAGCTGTCTTATTTTTCAATTCCCTATCATTTAGGGGCACTTGAATCCTAAGCATGTACCGAAA
>JAIXWS010000037.1 GCA_027491165.1 Sphingobacteriales bacterium
GATTAGTCGTCGCAATATAGGTCTTGGTATTTACATTGTTAAAAGGATACAGTGGAGCGTTTTCAGTGGAAAGTTAATGTTGAGGATACTTTGCAGCCTAATAGCTTTGAAGATTTGCTGGCTTGGCAAAAGGCAAAGGTTTTGTGTGTGGCCGTGTATAAAGCCTTTGAGCCAAGCAGCGATTTCGGATTTAAAGATGAAATCCAAAAGGCTGCACTATCCCTAATGAATAACATCTCTGAAGGTTTTGAACGCAAGAGTCCAAATGAATTTATTGGTTTTTTGCATGTCGCTAAGGGTTCTTGTGGGGAGCTTCGTTCAATGTTATTGCTTTCCAAAGAACTGCATAAGCTTCCGCTGCACACGATAACAATGATGAACAAGCTGGTAGAAGAAATTTCAAAATTGATTGATGCTATGATGCTATCTATTCAACAGAGCAATTGTGTATGGGCAGAAGTCAAAAGTTTAAAATGGGAAGTAGAAAGTTTAAAGATTAAAGTTCATACCGGGGATTGGGTTAAGTAGGAAGTTTAAAGTGGAAAGTTCAAAGTTTTAAAGTTAAAATGTAAGTATTATGATCGTAATGAATAAGGCGAAAGGTTTCATAACTCTTGTGGGCCATCATCTCCTTTTATTGCTGCAGCTTAGTTCTGCACGAATACTTTTATGGTTCAACTTGATGCTTTCAACTTTCCACCTTTCCTTTATCAGGTTCCATCTTTCGGCTTTCCGCTTATCATATTGCTCTATTGCCTATCGCCTTGCCTCCTCTCTATGTTTAGGGATGTTTTTTTCTGTTGCCTCTAGTGCCCAAGACAGTATAGTCATAAAAGGTACGTTTATCAACAATACTAAATATGCCAAAGTATTGATGCAAAAGTTTGCTGTCGGCCATTTGCCCATTGGGGCGGCCTCTATTCGTCAAGATAGTTTTGCACTCTCTATACCGGCAGATATAGAACCTGGTGTGTATCGTTTCCAGTATGCCATGGCAGAGGCAGCGCAATATCTAGATATCATCATCAATGGAAAAGACAAACTCATATCCTTTAAACTAAAAGCAAATGAAGCATCGGCCCTGCCTGAATTTCTACACTCAGAGGAGAATCATTTATGGTATAGCTATATAGCGCAAAACCAAAAGCAATTAGATCGCATCAATCTGCTCAATCAGTTTATAAATAGTTATCCCAATGCAAAGGCTAAGGTGTTAAAAGCGGCGCAAAAAGAATGGGAGGAAGAGCAGGTGCTTTATTGGAAAACGTTTAACAGCTTCAAAAAAGAGATGCAAGGAACATGGGCATACCATATGGTTGTCAATAGGCCTTACTATTTCTCTAATCCTAACCAAGATGCCCGATTGCAAGATTTTGAAAAGAAGGAGCATTTTTGGGATGGCTTTGATGCCTCTAATCCTAAGCTCATCAATACACCATTGTATTCAGAGCATATTTTAAATTATCTCCGTTATTGGATGAATCCTAATATGGATTTTTCGGCAGAAGAAAGGACTGCTGGTTTTAAGAGGAGTGTAGATTTTGTCATCAGAAAATTTGGTGCAAACCAGGAGACTCATGATTTTGCCTATAAATATTTAAGCCTAGGATTTAAAGAAATTGGCGAAGAAGAGGTATTGCAATATTTGGATGAACATTATAAACACTTGGCCAATCGCTGTTTTGATGATCTAGAAAAAACTGAGTTTGAAAAGCGGATGACTAGTTATATCGCCTTACAGAAAGGTAAGCCAGCAACAAATTTTAGTTTGAAGGGTAAAAATTGTAGCGAACAAGACTTGTATTCAATAAAAGAAGAACAAGTACTGCTTGTTTTTTGGAGCAATAGTTGCCCGCATTGTATGGAGGAAATACCCCAAATTAATGAATGGGCCGCTACTCAAAAAGGAATAAAAATATTAGCAGTCAGTTTGAATCCGGATGCCTCATCAGATAGTACTAATGTCCAGAATTTTCCCCATCTGATGCATACATGCGATTATAAAGGTTGGGAATCGGATGCTGCAAAATCTTATTTTATAGCTGCTACCCCTACCTATATTTTGTTAGATAAAGACAAGAAGATAGAAGCCAAGTTTAGCAGTTTTGAACAATTCAAAAAAACAAAATAAGCATAAGAAAATCTGGGCTGCACTTATAGCCTGCTATAGACAAAATACCCCTCAATAAGTTGCAGATTAATTATCCTTATTTCATACTGATATGATCATTTTAAATCATTCTAAATAAAATAAAAAAATGAAAAAATTGTTATCCTATTCTATGAATTCCCCAAAATTAAAGTTTGTTTTGTTCTTACTGCTTTGGGGAACAAGTATGGAGCTCAAAGCCCAATCATCTGCAACCTACAGTAGTTATTATGTGGGTGCTGGTGGTGCATCAGAAGCTACCGACTCTCTTTACCTGGGTCCAGGTTTGTTTGAACTGGATGGTGATTGGGAAATTTATTGCGAGTATATTTTGATTGATCCCAATGCTGTATTTAGTGGTACGGGCAAGTTGATGGTGATGAATCCCGCTTTGTGGACGGGCACTTCTGCTTCTACCAAATTGGATGCCAATTCCAACATTAATCCTATTCAAGTTGATATTGACTTACAAAACAATGCAACAACACGATTAACCAATTTAAATTTCCCTGCAGATTTTATTAGCTCTTCTGGCTGGACAGAATTAGCCACTTCTAGTTTGTCTGTTGGTTCTACTTTAAATTTTGGAATCGACAATGGGCATTTGCTATTGAATTCTGTGGCGCAAGGAGATTTGCGCTTAGGGGACACCGCTACCTTGACAGGTTTTAGGCCCAATCGCCATGTGGTAACCAACAATAGTATAGTCAGTCATATGATTAAGGAAGGTTTTACTTCGGCCTTTACCTTTCCTGTAGGGATTACATCCAATAATTATACCCCTGCTCAAATTAGCAATGCTACCAGTAACACCATATATGTGAGTGTACAAGATTATACCTCCTCAGCCTCTCCTGAGGCATTGATTGATGGTACTGTAAATTTAGCAGATGGCATTAACCGAACCTGGCATATTTATGCGGACAATGCAGGAATTAGCAGCAATATAAATTTGCAACACAATACCAGTACCCATCAATCTGGATATTCAGATGCAGATTGTTTTGTAACCCAATGGGGTACAAGCACGCCCAATACTACAGGAGATAACAGTATTCCTTTTTCTTCCTCTCCTTGGCAGTCTAATACCCAAGCTTCTGGTATATTGGGAACATTGAGTAGCACAGGATCAGTAACGGGTTCTTCTATGCGTAGTCGCACTTATGCCAGCGGTATGGCTACTTCATCTAGTGCCAATCAGTCCTATTTTACAAAGAGCTCCGATCCCGCTCATCCATTACCTGTAGTGTTGACAAAATTTGATGGGCAAATTAATAAGTGTGATGTAGTATTAAAATGGGAGATGGGCGACCAATCTCAAGCAACAGTATTTAATTTGATGCACAGTAAAGACGGCAAACAATACGAACTATTGACCAGCATGAATCCAAATTTGAATTCAAATGCCTACCAATTTGTACACCAAAATGCTGGTTCTGGAAGTCATTTTTATCGCTTGAATATAATCGAAAAGACAAACGATATCTTCTATTCGCCTACGATACCCATTCAGTTAGATTGCAAATCCAAAGATGAAGGGAGCCATCTATACAATGTTTTAATTTATCCGAATCCAGCCATCAATCTTATCAATATTAGTGGCCTTAACAATGGTGTTGATCGTACGATCCGCATCCTATCACTAGAGGGTAAGATTGTTTATGAAAGTAAAAGTGATGCATCCAAATTGAGCATTGATATCAGTCAATTTGCTGCAGCATATTATTTCGTTCAAATAATTGAGCATGACAGGGTTTTGTTGAATACGAAGTTTAGCAAACTCTAATCAGTTTTATAATCTCTTTTAGTGTGAAAAACACTAATCCCTTATTGTCGATAGGCTCCTTAATCAAAAATCTGGCCTATTCAATAGGCTATGGGTTTTATTAATCATTGCTAAGCTCCATTTGTTTTTTATTAGATACAATTTGATGTACACAAAAAAATTAAAACACATAAAAAAATGAAAAAAACACAAGCATTAATTGTAGGGGGTACAACCGGCATGGGCAAAGCCACTGCACAACTTTTACTACAACAAGGAATAGAAGTTATTATTGTTGGCCGTGCCGGCAAAAACCTTGACATTGCCCAACAAGAACTTTCAACCTTTGGTAGCCTACAAACGGCTGCTTTAAACCTTTCTGATAGCGATGCTGTAAAAGCCTTTTCTGAGCATGTGGCTACTAACTTTCCCGATCTGAAGTATTTAGTAAATGCTGCCGGGTATTTTAGTCCAAAATCATTTTTGGAACATACCGAAGCCGATTATGATATTTACCATCAATTCAACAAAGCCTTCTTCTTTATTACCCAATCGGTTGCCAAAGTCATGGCATTAAATGGTGGTGGCTCTATTGTAAATATTGGTTCTATGTGGGCAAAACAAGCCATTAAAGCGACGCCATCAAGCGCCTATTCTATGGCCAAGGCAGCATTGCATAGTCTGACACAACATTTAGCTATGGAGTTGGCTGACAGTAATATCCGTGTAAATGCCGTTTCGCCAGCTGTTGTTGTGACGCCCATTTATGGCTCCTTTATTGAAGAAGGCAAGATTGAAGAGACATTGCAAGGCTTTAATAATTTTCATCCCATTGGTAGGGTAGGAAGACCAGAGGATATCGCCAAGACGATTAGTTTTTTATTAAACGATGATAGTTCTTGGGTTACCGGTGCCATTTGGGATATTGATGGTGGTGTGATGTCTGGGAGAAATTAATTGCTTTAAAAGCTAGGTATCCAAGGATTTAATCATTATTTCGGCTCAGATAGACATGGCTCAAAGAGAAGAATGCTAATCCTATATTTTACTTTTTGATTACCCAATCATCAGAAAAATGCACTAGCTAGATGCTGTTGATGAATGCGTACAATATATTTCTAACAAAAAAAATCCTGCTCATTGCTGAGCAGGATTTTTTTGTTGATAAGTTTTGGTCAAAACTTTCTGAGCGGAGAGAGAGGGATTCGAACCCCCGGACCTGTTACAGTCAGCGGTTTTCAAGACCGCCGCAATCGACCACTCTGCCATCTCTCCGCTGCAAAAGTAATCATCGAGAACGATTTACAAAATCTTTTTTTGCTTTTTGCTACATATTTTTCGACACAATATTTTTAACACAAGTATTAACGCGCTTTTTGCCATCTTTGAATCCATTAAACTTTCTGTATCGATATTGATTTTTATGATCAAGCAACTCCTTTTTTCCTCCTTAATTTTACTGCAATTAATGGCCTGTGGTCAAGATGCCGCGCTAGAACAATCCAAAACTTTCAAAAAAATGAACGAAACTGTCCCCAACAAAACTGCTATTATGGATACCGCTACTTTTGGTGCAGGTTGCTTTTGGTGCACAGAAGCCCAGTTTCAACAATTAAAGGGCGTGCAAAAAGTAGAGTCTGGCTATATGGGTGGTAGCGTGCACAATCCAAGCTACAGGGAAGTATGCACCGGTACTACGGGGCATGCCGAAGTGACTAATGTGTATTATGATGCTTCCGTCATTTCTTTTGACGAATTACTTGCTGCATTTTTTGTGAGCCACGATCCCACCCAACTCAATAGGCAAGGAAATGATGAAGGCACACAATACCGTTCGGTGGTTTTTTACCACAATGAGGAGCAAAAAACAAAAGCTATAGGCTATATCAAAAAGCTGAACGAAGAAAAAGCCTATCCCAACGATATTGTTACCGAAGTGAGTGCTGCACAAACTTTTTATATCGCTGAAGCCTATCATCAAAATTATTACAACCAAAATGGGTCAGAACCCTATTGCCAATTTGTGATACAGCCTAAGATGGAAAAATTCAAAAAAGTTTTTAAAGACAAGCTGAAATAAAATTTAGCTTATTAAAACCAGTAAGCAAGCATCTCTTCGGAGATGTTTTTTGCTTTTCGGTATAATCGAGTTAAGTTTGTTACATCAAAAAAATGGAAGCCAATGTCCACCAAATTAATAGCCGAAAGTGGCTCTACCAAAACCGATTGGGTAATATTGAAAAAAGGAAAGAAAAAGCAATTTTTCAAAACCGATGGCATCAATCCCTATTTGCAAAGTACCGCTGATATTGTGGCACAACTAGAGGCCCAATGTGGGATCAAAGAAAAAATTGATCAGGTTTATTTTTATGGTGCAGGCATTAATTCAAAAAGCAACAAAGAAATCGTAAAGGCTGCTTTGCAACTCTTTTTCGAAACCAAAAATGTAGCGGTAGAAAGTGATATGTTGGCTGCCGCACGCGGCTTAAGCCAAGATAAAAAAGGAATGATTTGTATCTTAGGTACGGGTTGCAATGCCTGTTACTATGATGGAAAAAAAATTAAAGACCAACTACCTTCATTAGGCTATATCGCTGGTGATGAGGGTAGCGGTAATCATATGGGCAAACGCATTCTGCAATATTATGCCTATGGTACTTTTGATACTGAATTGCGCATGTATTTTGAAGAGCATTTTGGTAACGACATGACACAGATTGTCGACCGATTGTACAAGCAGCCATTCCCTAATCGCTATTTGGCCAGTTTTGTGCCCTTATTGGTGGCTAACCGTGGGCATTTTATGGTTGAAAATATTATCGAGGATTCCTTTATTGAATTCTTTCAACAGCATTTATTTAAATACCGTCAAAGCTGGAAGCATCCTATTTACTTTACAGGTTCTATTGCCTATTTATTTAGAGATGTTATCGAATCGCTCTGTAATCAATACGAATTTGAATTGGGGCGAATTCTACAAAATCCTTTAGAAGGACTCATCGAATATCATCGCTAGTTATACTGCCTATTCACTGATATCCATTTCGTTTTTGGCTTCGGTATTGATGGATACTTGTGCCGGAAAACCAAATCCTTGAGCGTATTGATACATGATTTTATACATCTCTAAATTCAATTCCTGTTTAATTTCTTCCATTGTTTTGATGGACGGAACAGGTATAAAATAACCCACACTGATTTCGATAGTAGCGCCAAAATTTTCTAGAAAAACGACTACATCGCCCACCGTATTTTCATTGTTTTCGATGATGCTTTTTAGTTCTTGAATCACTATTTTCAAAGCCGATTCGGATAAGCCATAATGGGCATTGAGCTTGAGCTTGACGCGTGCACGCCCACGTTCTGAGAAGTTTTCGAGGTTGGTGCCTATGAGGTTTTTGTTGGGTAAAGAAACCAATGTTTGGTCCAAGGTACGGATGCGGGTACTGCGGAAGCCTATCTGTTCTGCACGTCCTTCGACACTGCCAATTTTAATATGATCGCCAATAGTAAATGGCTTATCGACCATTATCATAAAAGAGGCCAGTAAATTTTCTAAACTTTCTTTGGCAGCAAAGGCAATCGCTACACCACCAAAGCCAAGCCCAGCAATTAAGGTAGCTACATTGACATGAAAGACTACACCCAAAACGGTAAAAAATCCAATGCTCCAAATCATGACCACCAACACATCTCGCAATAGGGGAAGCAATTGTTGTCTTTCTCTATCCTTGGCTGCTACAGCACGTTCTACCCATAGGTAAAATAAGAACATCATGATGCGGGCTAGGAGTAAAATCACATAAAAAATAAGCCCCAAAAAGAACAAATGGTCTATGAGTTCCATTAAAGAAAAGGAACTCGTAAGAACATCCGCAATGTTGGTATGGGCAAAAGACTTATGCCTTTCAAACAACATGATTTTTTCGAAATAAAGATGCAATTGGTTGAGGGCAATAAACAGCAAAATGCACAGCAATACTCCCTGAATGGGTCCTTGGAGTAATTCTTTGAACTTTTGGATCTGAGCTTGATGAGCTATTTTACGAAAGACAACAAAGAATAATTTGGTGACAAGAGCAGCAATATAGCGCCGCAAAGCAATCGCTACAATACTGATAATGGCAAAGCGTAAAAGCAATACAATAGGCAGCCCTAAAAATAGGTCTTGTTTAATGTCGTTGAGCAAATCCATATTGTAAATTTACAATCAAGCAGCCATTCTTGTGCATGTGTGTTGATAAGGTTTTTTTAATCCTGCGTAATTGCTGCTATTTTTGTTTTAAATCAGCGCAAAATATTCATGAAACCTGAATTGGATTATATCGAAATCAACAAGAAATTATGGAATGAAAAAGTAGCGCATCATGTCCTGTCTGATTTTTATGATATGCCCGCTTTTTTATCTGGTAAAACAAGCCTCAAGTCAATAGAGCTTGATATGTTAGGGAATATTCAGGGTAAAAAAGTATTGCATTTACAATGCCATTTTGGGCAGGATAGTCTTTCGCTTGCCCGAATGGGTGCTTCGGTAACTGGGGTAGATTTTTCGGAGGTAGCCATTGAAAAGGCCATTGAATTGGCTAAGCATACAGCAGCAGATACTCGCTTTATATGCAGCGACATATATCATTTACCTGATGTGCTGGAGGAACAATTTGATCTTGTGTTTACCAGTTATGGTACTATCGGCTGGCTACCCGATATAGATAAATGGGCTGGGGTAGTGGCTCGTTTTTTAAAGCCTGGCGGACGTTTTATCATGGTTGATTTTCATCCGGTGCTGTGGATCTTTGACAATGAATTTAGTCGAATTCAATATTCCTATTTTAATAAAGAGGCCATTATAGAAACGCTTAACGGTACCTATGCCGATAGGGAGGCACCATTGCACCATACCGAAATCGGCTGGAATCATTCCTTTACGGAAATTCTAACTGCCTTGCTGGAAAAGGGTTTGTCTTTGAAGCAATTTGGTGAGTATGATTATTCGCCCTACAATTGTTTTAGTAATATGGTAGAATATGAAGCAGGTAAGTTTCGCATCAGCCATCTTGAAGATAAGATACCGATGCTCTATAGTCTACTCATGACTACATAATAAAAGGCCCAAAACTTTTTACGTTTTGGGCCTTTATATCTTAAGAAAGCTATGAAAAACTAATGCAAACCTTTTTCTTTCATGATCTTATTGAGCCAACGCAACATGGCAAAAGCCATTGCAGAGGCACAAAGCAGCAAGGTGAAATTGAGTAAGAAGAAATTCCCTTTATCTTCATAACGATCCCACATACTTGCCAAAACGCCACTCAATTTATTGCCGATAGAGGTAGCTAAAAACCAGCCTCCCATTAATAGGGCAGTCAATCGAGGAGGACTTAATTTGGATACGAGACTCAATCCCATTGGGCTCAGGAATAATTCTCCAATTGTGATGACACCATAACTGGCAATCAGCCACCATACACTTACTTTTTCAGCACCATTATTGCCTGCTTTTACCGCTGCAAACATCACCAATACCGATAAGGAAGAAATGAATAATCCCCAGGCGATTTTAGAAGCAGTAGAGGGTTCTTTTTGGCGACTTTTAAGGAAAGAGAAAAAGGCAACTACCAATGGGGTTAATAAGATTACCCATCCAGGATTAATACTTTGGCTGAGGTTAGAAGACCAAACACTCACTGTTTCGCCTTCTTGTGGTCGAGCCTCCGCTTTCATATTTCTGAAGTACAAGGGGTAAGCCCATTCTTTGATAACATCTCCTTGTTCATTTTTCATTAGTCGGAAATGCTCGTCGTATTGACCCACAGAGTCTTTACTGTAGACCATTTCTTTTGATAAATACAATTGGTTGAAAATATCTTTGGTCTTGCCCTTCACTTCCCGATTGGTATATCTATCGCCCCAAGTATTGAGTGCTGAACCATTTTGTTTGAACACGGCCCAAAACAAAATCACGACTGCAAAAATGGCTAAAAGCGCACCAATTGGGCGTTTTTCGTCGGCTTGAGCTTTGAAATATAATTGTGCATAAAAATAGATGACCGGAATGCAAGCAAAAATAAAGGCATCTGTACTGTCACTACCAAAGACATTTTCAGGTAAGAGCCATCCCACAATACCAGCTATTACCGAAGGGATTAAAATCAATAAAAGAATTTTGGTGAAGGGCATATCTCCTTCCTGAGTTCCCTTTTTAATGTCAAAAGCCACATAATGTTTGTTGCCCATCAAGAAGATGATGACCCCTATAAACATACCGATACCTGCTGCCAAGAAGGCGAATTCCCAGCCCAACATAATTTGCAAAGCAGCGCCAAAAAAATTACAGATAAAGGCACCCACATTGATGCCCATGTAAAAAATATTGTAGCCTACGTCTTTGAGTGATTTATGCTCTTCGGTAGAATAAACATTGCCCAATAAAGTGGAAATGTTGGGTTTGAAAAAGCCATTACCTAAAATCACTAGGGTCATCGCTATATAGAGCATGGGCAAACTATGAATACCCATCATGCAATAGCCAAGCCCCATGAGTATCCCGCCAAAAATGATGGATTTGCGATAGCCAAAATAGCGATCCGCCAACAGCCCACCCAAGAAAGGAGTGAGAAAAACTAAGGCAATAAAGGTGCCGTACAGGTCTGCAGACTCTGCCTCGGTCATCGCAAAACCAGCTTTTACATCTTTAAGGTAAAGGGTGAAAATGCCAATCATTAAGTAATACCCGAATCGTTCCCACATCTCGGACAAGAATAGATAGCGCAGTGCTGCAGGGTGTTTGGAAGCGGCCATAATTTTTTTTTGAATGATTTGAACTGCAAGGATACAAAAAAGGTGGCAACATCAGTACCACCTTTATTTGTAGGCTTCCATTTTAATGTATTGCCCACAAAAATCGTATTCTCTTTCTTCGTTCGATGCGATGATGACTAGTCTGTTTGGACTACATTCTTTAAGCCAGTTTCGGTATTGCTCTACACCATTTTGGTCTAGGTTGGTGCATGGTTCATCCAACAATAATACAGGGGTATCGGCAAAAATGGATTGGGCTAATTTTACCCTTTGCTTCATTCCGGATGAAAAATTTCCGATGAAATGATTACTTGAATCTTGTAATCCGATTTTTTCAATGATACCCTTTATCGTATAATTAGGCAGTAGGGGCTTAAATTGGAAGTGAAATTCGAGCATTTCCTTGAGGGTCATCTCTTCAATTAATTCCATTCCAGGAGCACAAAAGCTAATGTGCTCGAAAATAGTTTCTGCTGGTATTTTTATACCGTCTTTACTATAGATGACTAATCCTTTTGTCGGCGATTGCATTCCTGCAATAATGCGCAATAAGGTTGATTTTCCGCTACCATTAGCGCCAAGTAGCGCATAGCTTTCTCCCGTTTCAAAACTCAATGAAACATTTCTAAAAATGGTATGCCGGAAAAAACGCTTACTTAATTCCTCAACTGAGATCTTCATTATTGCGTCTTGTGTAGCCTCTCATAATTCCACGACCTGTTTCGCGTATAAAGTTCACGATTTCATCTCGCTCATCCGAAACAGGTATTTCTGCTTCAATAATATCTAAAGCCTTACTGACATTATACCCGCGCACAAATAGAATCCGATAGATATCGAGGATATGATTGATTTTTTGGGTGTCATAACCACGACGTTTTAAGCCCACCGAGTTTACACCAGCATAGGAAATCGGTTCGCGTGCAGCCTTAATATAGGGTGGTATATCTTTACGTACCAAAGAACCTCCGGTAACAAAGGAGTAAGAGCCAATGCGTACAAATTGTTGCACCGCTGTTAATCCGCCTAATACCACATTGTCACCTACAGTGATATGACCCGCAAGGGTAGTGTTATTGGCAAAAATGCAATAATTGCCCACAGTACAATCATGTGCAATATGCGAATAGGCCATTATAAGACAATTGGATCCTATTTCTGTTTTTTTGCGATCTAGAGTACCCCTATTAATGGTCACACACTCACGAATGGTGCAATTGTCGCCAATGATGGTTAAGGTGTCTTCTCCACGGTATTTAAGGTCTTGGGGTATTGCAGAAATTACAGCACCCGAAAAAATGCTGCAATTTTTACCAATCCTTGCACCTTCCATAATGGTTACATTAGAAGCTATCCAGGTGCCTTCACCAATTTCTACATTTTTATGTATCGTAGTAAATGGATCGATGGTAACATTAGCGCCAATCTTGGCTTCGGGGTGGATGTATGTTAGTGGGTGGATCATTATTTTTCTTTTCTTACGAGTTGAGCAACTAATTCTGCTTCGGTTACTAATTTGTTGCCTACATAGGCAGTACCTTTCATTTCAAAAATACCACGTCGAACGGGGCTAGACAATTCCATATTAATCACCAATGTATCGCCTGGAATAACTTTTTGCTTGAATTTTACTTTATCCATTTTTAAGAAATAGGTATCGTAATTTTCGGGATCTGTATAACTATTAAGGGCCAAAATGCCGCCCACTTGTGCCATAGCCTCAATTTGTAAAACGCCAGGCATCACTGGGTTGCCCGGAAAATGTCCTGTGAAAAATTGCTCATTCATCGTCACATTTTTAATACCTACAACGTGCTTGTCGGTCATTTCGATAATCTTATCGACCAACAAAAAGGGGTATTTATGGGGTAATATTTTTTCGATTTGGTTGATGTCGTATACGGGTGGTAATGTTGGGTCGTAATTAGGAACGCCAGCTAAGTGTTTGTTGGCTTTGATATATTGTTTTATTTTTTTTGCAAACTCTACATTGGTGGCATGGCCTGGTCTGCTTGCAATAATATGCGCATTGATGGGATATCCTACTAAAGCTAAATCACCAACAACATCTAATAACTTATGTCTTGCAGGTTCATTGGCAAAATTGAGTTGTAAGTTGTTCAGAATGCCTTCTTGCTTTACTTCCATCGTTTCTTTGTTGAAAACCTTTGCTAGATGATTCAATTCATCTTGGCTTACGGGTTTGTCAACCACTACGATGGCATTGCTGAGGTCTCCACCTTTGATAAGATTGTTAGCCAGCAAGTATTCTACCTCATGCAAAAAACAGAATGTTCTACAGTTGCCAATTTCTGTTTTAAAATCTGAAATGTGCTTTAAGGAAGCATGCTGTGTGCCCAATATGGGAGAATTAAAATCAATCATTGTCGTGATTTGATAATTCTGCGAGGGGATGGCCAACATATCTACATTTTTTACGGGGTCGTAAAAGTGAATATTGTTGTCGATGGTATAGACTATTCGTTTTGCATCTTGTTCTTGAATGCCGACACTATCAATAGCTTCCATAAATTCCCGACTGCTCCCGTCTAGAATGGGTACTTCTGCTCCATTAATTTCTATGAGGGCATTATCAATGGAGCATCCTACCAATGCGGCTAATAAATGTTCAATGGTACTGATTCTTGCACCGTTTTGTTCTATGGTTGTTCCACGAGAGGTGTCTACAACCAAGTCGCAGTCTGCTTTTACAATGGGTTGTTCGGGTAAATCTATTCTTTGGAATTTGAAACCATAACCAGCGTTTGCGGGTTTAATAGTAACCGTCACGTTGGCTCCCGTATGTAAGCCTACTCCCGATAGGGTTACAGGTTCTTTAATAGTATGTTGATTGGCCGAGATAGGATAATTGTTTTGCACAATAATTCGTTTTTATTCTTCAAATAAAGTTATGTATGATGCTCATTCGATTTGTTTTCAAAAATATTAATCTTGTTTTTGTACAAGATTAAGGTCATTTAAATGGGCAACCATTTTTTCAAGTTCTGCAATTCTTTGTTGTAATTCTGGCAAATGTCTGAAAATTGCTTGACTTTTTAAGACGCTTTTATAATCAAATGCCGGTGTTCCATTTAAAACGGTGTTCGGTGTGTCTACATTCTTAGAAACCCCACTTTGAGCATTAACATTGGTGCGATCTGCAAGGTGAATATGACCTACAATACCTACTTGTCCACCAATCATACAGTATTTACCAATTTTGCTGCTGCCTGCAATTCCCGACTGGGCTGCGATTACAGTACTTTCTCCCACCTCCACATTATGGGCAATTTGAATCAAATTGTCTAATTTGACGCCTTTACGAATAATCGTGGTACCCATTGTAGCCCGGTCTATGGCACTATTCGCACCAATTTCTACATCTTCTTCAATAATGACATTGCCTATTTGGGGTATTTTTTGATAAGATCCATCGGGTTGCGGAGCAAATCCAAATCCATCACTTCCAATAACCGTTCCTGAATGGATGATGCTTCTGTCGCCGATGATACAATCATTGTATACTTTTACGCCCGAAAACAATTGTACATTTTTGCCGATTTTAGCACCACGACCAACATAACAATTGGGATAAATTTGAGCACCATCCTCTATGATTGCACCTTCACTAATGTAGGCAAAGGCTCCGATGTACACATCTTTTCCTAAAACAGCACTTGCAGCCACAAAGCTTGGTTGCTCAATACCTTTAGGGCTTTGAGCGGCAATCATTTCATTATATTTTTGTAGTAAAATTGCAAAACTAGCATAAGCATCTGGCACCCTAATCAATGTGGCACTTGTAGCTTTTTGTAGCTGAAGGTTATTGTTGACAATAATTACCGAGGCAGATGTATTGTAGATATAATCCTCATATTTCGGATTAGATATAAAGCACAGCGAACCGATTACGGCCTCTTCAATTTTCGCAACACCTGTTACTTTTGTATCAGGATTGCCTTCTATGGTACCACCTATGAGTGTGGCGATTTGTATGGCGTTAAACTGCATTCAAAAATTTAGATTGTGGTTTAAAACTTAAGTTCCGGATTCTTTAGTTTTTTTCAACCAAAATATCAGAGGCTAAAGGTAATTAAAATCACTCCACTATTATAGAGTTTAACAATAGAGAAACACTTAATGACAATAGTTGACAAATTAGTATGTGTTAGGTCAAAAAATTGTTCAAAAAAATCTTCTTTTTATGTAGGTTTGCGCTATGTCTATTAGTGTTCGTTCGCTTACCAAAATATATGGTACCCAAAAAGCGGTTGATAATATTTCTTTCGAAATTCCCAAAGGTCAAATTGTAGGTTTTCTCGGCCCTAATGGCGCCGGTAAGTCCACCACCATGAAAATGATTACCAGTTATCTGCCTCCCACTCAAGGTACAGCATTGGTTTGTGGTTTTGATGTACAGACTCATTCTATGGAATTGCGCAAGCACATTGGTTATTTGCCTGAGCAAAATCCTTTGTATTATGAAATGTATGTGCGCGAATACCTTGAATTAACGGCTGGCATCCATCAAATCGAAAAAAGTAAGCGTGCCGAAAGAATTGAAGAGATGGTGAAAATGACTGGATTAGGTAAAGAAGCCCACAAAAAAATAGGCACCCTCAGTAAGGGTTATAAACAGCGTGTCGGTTTGGCTCAAGCCATGATCCATAATCCAGATGTGCTCATTTTAGACGAACCAACTTCGGGTCTAGACCCCAACCAAATCGTGGAAATTCGTGATTTGATTATCAATATTGGTAAAGAAAAAACGGTCTTATTGTCTACCCATATCATGCAAGAGGTCGAGGCTATGTGCAGCCGCATCATTATCATCAACAATGGTACAATAGTAGCGGATGATCATATTCAAAATTTACAAAAAGTAGGCAACAGCAGTAGCTTGCTCATTACTTTCGAAAAGGTTGTTTCTAAAGAATTATTGCAAAAAATTGCCGGTATTGGCAAGATGGAAGATATGGGTAATATGCGTTGGAAACTTTACACCACTAAACCTGATGAATTGCGCAAGGCAGTGATGCAATGGGCGCTCAATAATGATGTCAACATCCATTCCCTTCAATCCGAAACACAAAGTATGGAGGATGTTTTCCGAACTGCCACACAAGAAGTGAAAGCAAAATAAAAATGATTCTATTCAATTATTAAAAGGGGCAATTCCTTATTGCCCAATAGCTATACTCATGAATAAATTAGATATTTTAAGCCAAAAGCAATCTGAAGCCATTTTAGGCGGAGGTGAAAAACGTATTGAAAGCCAACATAAAAAGGGAAAACTTACCGCTCGTGAGCGTATTCAACTCTTAATTGATGAAGGCACTTTTGAGGAAATTGGCATGTTTGTAGCCCATCGCAGCAAAGATTTTGGTATGGATAAAGAAATCTATCTCGGTGATGGGGTAGTAACCGGCTATGGTAAAATAAATGGTCGTTTGGTGTATGTTTTCTCACAAGATTTTACCGTTTTTGGTGGTAGTCTTTCAGAAACCCATGCCGAAAAGATTTGCAAAATCATGGATTTGGCCTTGCAAAATGGAGCTCCGCTTATTGGGCTCAACGATAGTGGTGGCGCTCGCATCCAAGAGGGTGTGGTCTCGCTCGGCGGCTATGCTGATATTTTTCACCGTAATGTAAAAGCGTCAGGTGTAATCCCGCAATTATCTGCTATTATGGGTCCTTGTGCTGGCGGCGCAGTGTATTCGCCAGCCATTACCGACTTTATTTCGATGGTCGAAAATACCTCCTACATGTTTGTAACAGGTCCCAACGTCGTGAAAACAGTGACCCACGAAACGGTTACGAGCGAAGAATTGGGTGGGGCAAGTACGCATGCCTCAAAATCGGGTGTAACCCATTTTACCAGTAGCAATGAGGTAGAATGTATCAACCATTTAAAACAATTGCTCAGTTATATTCCTCAAAATTGCGAGGATGATGCGCCTGTTTATCCCTATGAGGCTGCAGATGAATTGCGTAGCAAATTAAATAGCATTATCCCCGAAAACCCCAATCAGCCTTATGATATGAAGGAGGTGATTGAGGAGCTAGTGGATTTGGATTCTTTCCTTGAAGTGCATAAGCATTATGCCGAAAATATTGTGGTAGGTTTTTCCCGCATTGGTGGTCGCAGCATTGGTATTGTAGCTAATCAACCAGCGAGTATGGCTGGTGTCTTGGATATCAATTCGAGTAAAAAAGCGGCACGTTTTGTGCGTTTTTGCGATGCCTTCAATATTCCTCTTTTGGTATTGGTAGATGTGCCAGGCTTTCTTCCGGGTACCGACCAAGAATGGAATGGCATCATTACGAACGGAGCCAAATTATTATATGCATTAAGCGAAGCAACTGTGCCCAAAATTACCGTGATTACCCGTAAAGCATATGGTGGTGCTTATGATGTAATGAACTCTAAACATATTGGTGCCGACCTTAATTATGCCTGGCCTACTGCCGAAATTGCGGTAATGGGTGCCAAAGGGGCTGCCGAAATTATCTTTAAAAATGAGATTGCAGCGGCCGAGGATAAAGAAGCTAAGTGGAAAGAAAAAGAAATGGAGTATACCGAGAAATTTGCCAATCCTTATGGCGCTGCGGCGCGTGGTTTTATCGACGAGGTGATTTTGCCCGAAGTTACGCGTGCTAAGCTCATCAATGCGTTTAAGATGTTGGAAAATAAAGTGGTGCTTACACCCAAACGCAAGCACGGTAATATTCCTTTGTAATAGTATTTTGACCTTATTCTTTTTTAGAAAAAACATTTTGTTCTACTTCGCGAAGGTGCAGTACCCAACAAAATGTTTTTTTGTTTTGATGTAAATCGCACGCCAATTATGAACTTGGAACAATTGCAAACTTTGGCTCTTTCATTTAAGTCTGTTACCGAAGATATCAAATGGGAAGAACATTTGGTGTTCAGCGTTGGTGCCAAAATGTTTTTGCTCACGACACCAGATGAACTGCCTGTGAGGGCTTGTTTTAAGGTCAGTGAAGAGGATTTTGAAGCACTTTGCGAAAGGGGAGAAGGCTTTGGCCAAGCAGCTCATTTTGCCAAAAGGAAATGGATTGAAGTAAAAGACATTAATAAGCTTAGTGGTAAAGAATGGAAAGGGTATCTACAGAAATCCTATGATTCTGTTGTCGATAAACTCACCAAAAAATTGCGGGCAGAACTCGGTGTTTGAACCATCTATTTGAATCATAAAAAAACCGACATTATACAATGTCGGTTTTTTTTTAGTGCCCCAGGCCGGACTTGAACCGGCACTTGCATTGCTGCAAACAGGATTTTAAGTCCTGCGTGTCTACCAATTTCACCACCAGGGCTTGGCTGTTGACTCATTGAAAAGTAAATATACTACTAATCAACTTGTTTTCGCAAACAAAAAATCCAAACCAATAATAGTGGTCTGGACTTTTGTTTTTGGAGCGAAAGACGCGATTCGAACGCGCGACCCCAACCTTGGCAAGGTTGTGCTCTACCAGCTGAGCTACTTTCGCATTGTTGTTGTTTTAAAAGAACTAGTTAATTCCCCTTGTTTGGGATGGCAAAGGTAAATTAAAATTTCAATCTTCCAAATTTTGTTCTACTTTTTTCAAACATTTTTTTCAATAAAATATTGATACTGTGCTACTGAAACTATTGTTATCGCTTAGGTTGAAAAAACAACGCTTGCTTTGGTATATCAAAGCAAGCGTTGTGATCGATTTAAAAAAAACCTGTGAAATTTTATGCCAATTAACGACTAATGGTAATGGTACGTGTTTGAATGGTTTTGTCTATAGAAATGACCATCATATACTGTCCAGGCGTCATTGATTTGGTGTCGATCTGATAATTGTTTTTGCCTTTCTGGGTATTCACTTGGCTCAATAATTTTCCAGTGATATCATAAAATTGAATACTTGTTTGTTGTGCATTTGCAGGCAAAATAACATTGATAAAGTCTGAAGCTGGGTTGGGGTAAATTTGAGCTAATTCTTGTTTCGCAGTAGGAATACCGCTACTGATGCTATTGCTCTCATAAATAACAATGTCATCTATTGCCGCCTCTACCAATCCGTTCTGAGTGCCACCAACAGGGATGTTTTCTGTTGCAATAAATTTGAGCTGCATTTTGGTTGCACCTGGAAATATATCATTGGGGTTAAATACACGTCTTCTCCATTGATGGTCTGATTGATTAGTATTGTCTACGTCCTTGTAAAAGAAAGTGCTTCCTGCAGACATTTGTGCACGGAAAATTTCTTTTTTAGGGTTACGACCTCTATCATTACTGAACCAACGATAATATTCTACTATTGGATTTGTGTAGCCTGTCAAATCAAAGAATGGGCTAAGCACAGTAGTTGTTCCACTTTTAACGCTTTGTGTATATGCATTAAATGCGCTTGAGTTACCGGTAACCAAGCATTGACCACTACCACTGGTGTGGTCATTTCCTGTTTGTACCAATAATCCACTATTGTATGTAGCTATTGGTTTTACTTGAACCCATACGCCAGTACCGGCATTGTCTGTACTGATACCTAATGACCAATCTGGATTTAAGGTAGATTCAAAATCAATAGTTGTTTTTTTAGAAACACCCACTGCAAATTGGTAGTTAAGGGTTACACGGTTTTCGGCAAGAAGGGCACTTGGGAAATAATTAGCAGGACCAAAAACACCTTCAACATTGACAATGTCAACTGCAGAAAAATAATAGTCCACAATAGTACCACCAGATTGTGCTGGAATAGTTGCACTGAAATTATATCCACCCGCATCTACCATTGGAATGCTAATCCAAGTACCGGTGCGATTGCGATAAACCAAATTGAGCTCTTTAAAAAAAATAGGGTTAGAAACAGTTGCTGAAGCCGTTACTTTAATTGCTGTGCCCGATGGTTGGTGGTCTATTTCGTTATGGGTAATTTTCACATCCTGTAAAAGGTATATACCATGCTTCGCAAATGCTTTTACGATTTCTGGCATATGGGGTGTGCCGTTAGATAAATTAGCATCATTGTCATCATTCACTAAAGCCCCAATCAACATTTCATAATAAACAACACCTTCGGTACCATTAGCACCATCTGGTTTTTCGTTTAATAGGGTTTCGGCAAATAATTTAGCCATTGAATCTTTGCTGCCTACATTTTTACCATAATCCCACCATGCGCCAGCAATGATTTCTCCATCGGCATGAACTTGGCCCACTAAATCTCTTGGATACACTTTATAGCCCACGTCATATCTACGAATAAAACTACCTGGAGCACCTGTTGAACTTCCTCTGGCCAAAATACTATCTCCGGTGATACTCATACTCCAAACATCAGCTTGTCCTTCATTGAGTCCACCATTGGCCATGCCTCCAGGATACATTCTGCTCACAATAGCATGTCCGTATTCATGATAAACAACATCGCGAATTTCGGCAAAAGATTCGCATCCACCACCAGCTGGGTAAAAGTTAATAGAACTACCACTGGCTGATGTAAAGAATGCATTACAAGTACCAGCGACATCCACATTGGTGGCCAATGCATAGTCCATACCCGTAAAGCTTGTGCCGTACATTTTTTTCATATGGTCATGCACAGTATTGACATGATAATAAGCATTTAAATGTCGGCGACTAGCAATACCTGTAGATTTGAAAGAATCAGAACCGCCAAGGGCAGTAATGGTTTTGGTAAAAGATGGGGTAGCATTTGAATGGGGTGCAGAGCGAATTTTCGACCATGGCCCTTCTAAGGTAATAGTAGCTGTTGAGGGTAAGGGTAGGGTTGCACTTCTGAAAAAACCTGTATCGTTGGCGAGTAAAGTAGTTGCCGTACCTATTTTGGCAGTTACATAAGGCAAGCCTACTGATTTTGCCGGATTTAAGTATCCATCTACAAATACACTTCCTACTACTTTTAAGTCAACAGCGTCTTTGGTTTCATTGTCTCTGTACAACAAATCCCCTGTAATGGCATCTACATAGCCAAATAGGTTTAAGGGAATGCTGCTCGATTGTGCAATTGTTCCTTCAACCGAAAATTTATAAGCAGGGTGTAGGGTATAACCTTTTTCAGAAGGGATAGGAAACCATACCAAGTTTTTATCAATAGATTTTTGGGTCATAACAGCCTCTTTCATATCAGCAGTGGCGATATCTAAAGCTTTGTCAAGTCCAATACTTGGCGTTAAGGAAAGATCAGGATTGCCATAACCTGTCATGTTAATACGAGCAATTTTACCTTCTGGGGTAAAACGAAAATGCATTTTGGCGAAAGCAACTTTTTGTCCAGCAACTTCTTGGTAGAAATACAAATAAGTATATCCTTTGTTGTTGGTCAATTGATGATCTAATTTCCAATCTTCTGCTTTGATACCCACTACAGACAATTGGTTTTTCATCAAATTGTTTGCTTTTTCCAGTAAAGTGGCACCAGGGACATTTAAAGGATTTCCATTAAGCTCCTTGAATCCACCTGTCCATTGATCTGTTCCGATCATCCAAGTAGGGAATTGTGCTGAAAGTTTAGCTTGTGTACCGATGTCAGCACGGCTAATGGGTGTTAGTAGATGACTTTTATGGAATACAGATACCCCAAATTTATCGCCTGTATGGCTATGTTGTGAATTTTGCTGCGCAAAAGTGCTTACCGAAATTGCTGATAGGCCAAAAAGTAAAAAAAGGTGCTTCATTCCTGGTTTTTATAGAATTAACGTAATTGAAGCAGCAAATTACTAAATATTCCTATTCAAAACGCATCACTATATTTTATAGGGATATATTGTGGATTAAAGTTTTAGGGCTGTTTTTTCTAAGGATTATAGGATTTTTTTACCCTTCATGGCTTCCGTTAGGGCAGCATCCATAAGTCTTTCGGCGTAGGGCCTAGTAATTTCGTTTAATTTTTCGGTTTCGGTCTGAATGAGGTTTTTATCTTTCGACTCGAGGGCCTCTTTAAGGATATTCATTTGATTTTGCGTCGTTTGATTCTCCTCCGCTTGCAATAAAGAGCCATTTTTTTGTAAAAAGCGGTTCACAGTGTCGAGCATTTGTTGTGCCTCTGTACTGGCCTCAACTAAGGCTCTTGCTTGCATATCTTCCTTAGCATTGCTCAGTGAATCGAGTAGCATGGCTTCCATTTGCTCATCAGTAAGGCCGTATTTAGGACTGATTTCAATACTTTGTTCTACACCACTGCGCAGTTCTTTTGCGCTAACTTTAAGTATGCCATCGGCATCAATCAAAAAGCTGACTTCAACTTTCGGCAAGCCGGCCGGCATGCCTGGAATTCCGCTAAGATTTAATGTGGCTAAGGCCCTATTATCTTTTACTAAATCGCGTTCTCCTTGAAAAACAGAAATACGCATACTGCTTTGCCCATCAATTTGTGTTGTATACTGTCTACCCGCTTTGTTGGGTATTTTAGAATTTCGAGGAATAAGAACATCCATCAATCCACCCATTGTTTCGATACCAAGACTTAATGGGGTTACATCTAATAATAACATTTCAGTGTTATTACCTGCCAATATATCGGCTTGTATGGCTGCTCCTAGTGCTACAACTTCGTCTGGATTAAGATTGTCGTATAAACGATCTTTTCCAAAGAATTGCTTTACCTTTTCTTTGACCAAATACAAGCGTGTGCTGCCCCCCACCATTACTACCTCATCTATATTATTAATTGACAGCTGAGCGTCATTGAGGGCATTGCGGCAACAATCAAGACTACGCTGAATTAAGGGCGAAGCTATTGTCTCCAATTGTGCTCGGCTCAATGATAGGGTATATTCACTT
This sequence comes from Sphingobacteriales bacterium, assembly GCA_027491165.1. GTDB lineage: Bacteria > Bacteroidota > Bacteroidia > Chitinophagales > Chitinophagaceae > Rurimicrobium. Next base: position 22,514 of record JAIXWS010000037.1, read on the forward strand.
GTTTTTTCTTCAAAAAAATCGCTTTCTGAAAGTTGTTTTTTGGCTCTTTCTGCAGCAAGTCTAAGTTTAGCTTGAGCATTATTCAAGGACGGGAAATTTAATTCTTGTATCCAGTGTTTTACGATGGCTTGGTCAAAATCATCTCCTCCTAGGTAGGTGTCTCCATTGGTAGCCAAAACTTCACAAATGCCATTATGAATATGCAAAATGGATAAATCAAATGTACCACCACCTAAATCATACACAGCAATAGTTTTTTCTTCATCTGCTTTGAGTCCCATTCCATAAGCAAGACTCGCTGCCGTAGGTTCGTTTACGATACGTAGGACATCTAAACCAGCAAGTTTCCCTGCATCTCTGGTAGCCTGGCGTTGTGTGTCATTGAAATAGGCCGGTACTGTAATTACAGCTTTATTAACGGGTGTTTTGAGAATGTGCTCGGCACGAGCTTTCAATTCTTTTAAAATGAGTGATGACAAATCTATAGGTGAATAAAACCGCTCACCAACTTGAATTTTCACTAATGAATCACTGTTATCATCGATGACTTTGTAGGAGAATTGATTGGTTTCACTAGCGACATCTTTATAGCTTTTACCCATTAATCTTTTGACAGAGTAAATGGTGTTTTGGGGGTCGCTAATCATTTTTTCTGCTGCAGAAACGCCCACACTAGGATTGCCAAAATGATCAAAATGCACTACAGACGGAACCAATGTAAGGCCGTCAATTTCGCGCAATGCTATAGCTTTTTTAGTGTCATGACGCACTATGGCAATAAGGCTATTGGTTGTGCCAAGGTCTATTCCTACAATGGTTTCACTTTGTTGAATGCTTCCCGTTGCTATGTTAATGGCTATTTTGCCCATGATGGTATATTTGAAGGTACGAAGTTAGGCTATCGCTCAGAAAAGAAATTTATGGTGTCATTTGATTATAGAATACTCCAAAACAAAAAAATGATTTTTAAAAGATGTCATTTTTGTTGGGCATTCATCAACATCAAAAGAATGTTACAATTAGGAGTCCTATTAATTTTGGCTGGCTTTGTTGAGCAAAATTTGTTGTAATGCTCCATCCCAAAGACCTAATCTCTTTTGTAAAGAATTTATAGTGGTTTCTTCCACTTCCTTCCATTTACTTTCGTCGTTTGCACATAGGTTCTCTGTCATTTGTAAGGCTAAATGACTATGATGGTCCCCATCTACTTCAATATGTCTGTCTAAATAGTATTTGAATGTTGCTATTTTTTCAGGAAATTCTTGGTGCATTTTACCAACAATGGATAAAAACATTCCGGGGATTAAATCCTCTCTGCCAAAGGTAAAAATAGCAGCTTGTAAATAATCTTTATTGCTATTGATAACATCAAAGGTGAAACGTACAAATTCTTCGCAAGCCTTTTTTGTAGAAGCCTTTTTAAATGCCATATCTAGATTATGGCTAACCGATAGCTCTTGTATGAAATTTTGTATTTCATTTAGGTCAGCACTACATTGTTTCATAGCGTTTAGATAGAGTTCAAAATGGCTCATTCTGATTCCATTTTCATCCACATCAGATTCTTCACCCACCACTATTTCATTAATTAGAAATCGACTTTCGGCAGAACCTTTTGGAAACCAGGGTACGCTTGTGCAGGTAAGGTTATTCTGTAAACTCTTCAGTAAAGACATAAAATCCCAAACTGCATATACATGATGTTGCATAAAGATTCTTAAATCCTCGATTGTATTTATTTGCGCATAGACAGGATGGTTGATAATTTGTTGTCTATACGGTTCAATTTTATTTTGTAACTGTTCAGTAAATTTGTTCATTGCTTAATGTTTAAAAAATATGTACAAAAAAATGCCACAATGAAAAAATCACTTGTGGCTTTTTTTATAATCAAGATGAGCTCATGTTTTTTTTAACCTTGTAATGCAGCAGCACCACTTACAATCTCGGTGAGTTCTGTAGTAATAGCCGCTTGTCTCGCACGGTTATAGCTAATTTTTAAGCTACGTAATAATTCATTTGCATTCTCGCTGGCTTTATCCATCGCGGTCATACGTGCTCCATGTTCGGATGCATTAGCGTCTAGAATGGCTTTAAATATTTGGGTATTTAATATTTTAGGCATTAATTCTTCTACCAAAACTTCTTTTGAAGGCTCGAAAATAAAGTCTGCATTTTTTGCCCCTTCTGCCTTTACTACTTTGGGTATGGGTAAATAGGGTTCGCTTACAAAGTTTTGTACTGCAGCATTTCTAAATTGGCTGTAAACAATTTCTACACGGTCGTATTTTTTGTCTAAAAAGGCTTGTTGGGCATAAATGGCTGCTTCACGAACATTTTCAAAGGATAGATTTTGGAATACGGTCCAGTAGCTATCAATAACGGTAAAGCCATTTTTTGTAAAGAAGTCGAAGCCTTTTTTGCCAAGGGGTAAAATGGTTATTTCGGCCTGTGGATATTTTTCTTCAATGGTTGTGCGGGCAAGTTTGATAACATTGGCATTATAAGCGCCGCATAATCCTCTGTCGCTGGTAATGGGAATTAATAATACTTTTTCAGCAGTACGTTCTGCTGCTAGGGGTAATTCCATATCGCTAGAGGCACTACTAACAATATTACTCAGCATTTCTTGTAGTTTGCGCGAATAGGGGGCCATTTGAGTAATGGCATCTTGCGCACGACGAAGTTTTGCTGCGCTCACCATTTTCATTGCTTTGGTAATTTGTTGGGTAGAAGTAACGGATTTAATACGATTACGAACCTCTTTAAGTTGTCCCGACATATAGTAAGATTATGTTGTGTATTTAATTTGGCTGCAAAGGTATGTTTTTTAGACCTTATAAAGCATTAATTTTTCACAATAAAATGCAAGTTTTTTTAAAAGCGGCTCGATCTTGTCCTTAATGCAAAAAGCGAACAAGTGGATTGACTTGTTCGCTTTTTGATTTGTAAAAAATCTATGCAATAATCTATTTTTTCATGGTTGTTTTTGCCTCGATACTAAGTGTAGCGTGTGGTACAGCGCGCAAACGAGCTTTATCAATAAGCTTACCTGTAACACGGCAGATTCCATAAGTTTTATTTTCAATGCGCACCAATGCTTTTTCTAAATTGGTAATAAATTGAATTTGGCGACTAGCTAATTGCGAAACAGTTTCACGCTCCATAGCTCCACTTCCATCTTCTGCATTGAAACGATTTTCTGAATCTTCTGTGCCAGCTCCATCTTTACGCATAATTAAGCCTTGTAGATAGGCTAATTCTTTACGAGCATTTTCTAATCGAGTGTTAATGATTTCACGGAATTCAACCAATTCATCATCACTATATCTTTTTCCCACAGTAGATTCTTGTACAGGAGCTTCGTCTAATAAAGAACGATTGAACTCGTTAAAATTTGCTTTTGTCTCCGGTTTTTTCGTCTCACTTTGTAATCTACGGTGCGCAACAATAACCTGTGGTTTTTTATCATCACGTAAAGAACGACCTACTGGTGCTGGTGTTGGCTTGCTAGGGTGTACGGGTGTTCCACTACTATTGTTTACAATTGATTTTAAAATCTTGTTCACCGTGGTAACAGATGGCCCTTTTTTTACAACAACTTTAGGAGCCTTTTCTTTTTTTACTTTTGGTTCCTTTACTGGTTTTTCTTTTTTTATTTTTTCAGGTTTGCTTGCTACCACTTTTTTTAGGGGTGCCGCTACCTTTTTAGCAGGAGCTACTTTTTTTGCTGGTACAACTACTTTTTTGGCAGCTGTAGCTTTTTTGGCTGGCGCTACAATTTTTTTAGCAGGAGCCGCTTTCTTGGCAGGTACTACTTTTTTAGCAGGTACTGCCTTTTTAGCGGGTGCTGCTTTTTTAGCGGGTACTGCTTTTTTAGCGGGTGCTGCTTTTTTAGCAGGTACTGCTTTTTTAGCGGGTACTGCTTTTTTAGCAGGAGCTACTTTTTTAGCGGGTACTGCTTTTTTAGCAGGTGCTACTTTTTTAGCAGGTACTGCTTTTTTAGCAGGAGCTACTTTTTTAGCGGGTACTGCTTTTTTTGCAGGTGCCGTTTTTTTAACAGGAGCTACTACTTTTTTGGCAGGGCTAGCTTTTTTGGTTGGAGCGGCTTTTTTAGCGGGCACTACTACTTTTTTAGCAGGTGCAGCTTTTTTGGCTGGAGCGGCTTTTTTCGCAGGTACAACTACTTTTTTGGCAGGCGCAGTTTTTTTGGCTGGCGCTACAACTTTCTTAGCAGGTGCAGCTTTTTTTGCTGGCGCAGCTTTCTTAGCAGGTGCAGCTTTTTTTGCTGGAGCTGGTTTAGAAGCAGTTTTATTTTTGGTTGCCATAGCTCTATTGTCTGTTTTTTAAAACTTGAATTTTTATAGGTGTTTCGTTTACCTCTATTTCAACTCCATCAGATACATTATCAATTATATCCATTTTATCTGCTAGAATTTCGGCGCAAATGTAGGTATAAAATTTAATAATACTGTCATTTAATTGCTCATTTTTTTCTATGAGTACCGTAATTCTATCAGTTAATTCATAATCAGCATCTTTACGTATCTTCTGTATACGATTGACTATTTCACGTGCATTTCCTTCGTGTTGTAGCTCTTCAGATATAGAAATATCTAAAGCAACTGTTAGGCTATCTTTGTGGGCAACAGACCATCCTGGTATATCTTCGGCGATGATGTCCATATCTTCCGGTGTGAGGATGATTTGTTCTCCTTCCACCATTAAATTCAATGATTGCTCACGCTCCATTGTAGCTATTTGCTGTTGGTCCAAATTGTTGATGAGGGTAGCGGCTGCCTTCATTTTTCCCCCAAGCTTTGCTCCTAATGTTTTAAAATTCGCTTTCGCTTTTTTCTGAATGACCCCTTCCGTTTCGGTTATATATTCAATTTCTTTTACGTTTACTTCATTTTTGATAAGGTCCTCTACTAGACGCAGGCGCGATTCAATTTTGGGGTCTAAGACCGGTATCATCAGTTTTTGTAGCGGTTGACGCACCTTGATGTTTACCTTTTTTCGAATAGACAGCACTAAGGAAGAGCTGAGTTGGGCCAATTCCATACGGGCTTCTAATTCGGTATCTATATAGGAATCATTTGCAATAGGATATTTTGATAAATGAACTGATTCTGAATTTATCCTGTTGGTTATCTTATTTAAATTGTTAAACATCCAATCGGCAAAGAAGGGCGAAATAGGTGCCATCATTAAGCTTAATTGTTCCAGACATTCATACAAGGTTTGGTAAGCACAAATCTTGTCAAACTCGTACTCGCCCTTCCAAAAACGGCGGCGGCAAAGGCGAACATACCAATTGCTTAATTGCTCGTCTAAGAAGTTTTCCATTGCCCGACCAGCTTGCGTTGGTTCGTAATCGTCGAGCGAACTATTTACATTTTTAATTAATGTTTGAAGGCTTGATAATATCCAGCGGTCTATTTCAGGTCTGTCGGCAATGGGTATATAGGCTTCTTTGAAAGTGAAATTATCCACATTGGCATATAGTGCAAAGAACTGATAGGTATTATATAGTGTTCCAAAATACTTCCGTTGGATCTCCTTAATGCCTTCTAAATCAAATTTTAAGCTATCCCATGGTGATGCGTTGGTGATCAGATACCAACGGGTGGCATCAGCACTGAGTTGTTCAATAGTTTCGAAGGGATCAACGACATTGCCCACTCTTTTACTCATTTTATTTCCATTCTTGTCGAGTACCAAGCCATTGGCAACAACCGTTTTGTAAGCTACGCTGTCAAACAACATCACGCCCAATGCATGTAGCGTGTAAAACCAACCACGTGTTTGATCCACGCCCTCAGCAATAAAGTCTGCAGGGAAGGCCTTATTTTGGTCGATATTGGCTTGATTTTCGAAAGGGTAGTGCCCTTGGGCATAGGGCATAGCACCGCTGTCAAACCAAACGTCAATGAGATCTGGCTCTCTTTTCATGGGGCGACCTTGGCTGTCAGCCAAGGTGATTCCATCAACAAAAGGTTTATGTAAATCAAGGTTTTTTTCGTTTACAACTTGTTGTAAATTAAGTTTTTCATTAGCATACTTAATTTCATTGTTTAATTCTTCTACTGAGCCAATACATTTCATTTCGCTGCCCTCTTCATTCATCCAAACGGGTAATGGTGTACCCCAATAACGACTACGACTCAAATTCCAATCCACCATATTTTCCAACCAATTACCAAAACGACCTTCGCCGGTAGCTTTAGGTTTCCAATTGATGGTTTTATTTAATTCGATCATTCTATCCTTTACAGCTGTGGTGCGGATAAACCAAGCGTCAAGTGGGTAGTAAAGGATGGGCTTATCAGTACGCCAGCAATGTGGATAAGTATGCGCGTATTTCTCCACTTTAAATGCTTGTCCTTTGGTTTTTAGTGATATAGCTATGTCTACATCAACTTCTTTATAATCAATTTCGTCTTTGTAATTTTTGACATATCTGCCCGACAATTCGCCTAAGCCATCAACAAATTTTCCTTCTTTGTCTACCATTACTAAGAATCCTATATTGTTGGCCTTACCCACTTTGTAGTCATCCGCACCAAAGGCTGGGGCAGTGTGCACAATACCCGTACCATCTTCGGTAGTGACAAAATCACCGCAGATAACGCGGAAAGGATCGCCACCAGAAATCGAAGCAGCATTACCATCATAAGATAATAATTGTTGATATCGGCATCCTTCTAATTGACTGCCTTTAAAAGTACCCATTATTTTATAGGGTATATTTTTACCATCTTTGGCATAAGCCTCAAAGTCGGCATTTTCATGCTCCGATTTAAAATATTTAGCCAAAAGCTTGCTGGCCAGTACCACATTACAAATAGTATGTGTGTAGGGATTAAAGGTATGTACCAACACATAATCGATATTGGGTCCAACAGTCAAACCTAAATTGCTAGGCAGCGTCCAAGGAGTAGTGGTCCATGCCATAAAATGGATGGATTCTTCCTTGTTTTGGAGTAAATCAAACAAAAATTGACTTTTTTCGTCCTTTTTAGCTTCAAACATGGCCACAATCGTGGTGTCTTTAACCTCCTTGTAAGTGCCCGGTTGGTTAACTTCGTGGCTACTGAGTCCAGTACCCGCTGCAGGCGAATAGGGCTGGATACTCACACTTTTGTACAAATAATCTTTTTTGTGCAATTCTTTTAGTGCCCACCAAAGTGTTTCAATGTATTTATTATCGAAGGTGATGTACGGATCTTTCAAATCTACCCAATAACCCATTTTTTCGGTTATCTCATCCCATTTGTCCTTATACCGCATGACCGCTTCGCGGCATTTTTGGTTGTATTCTTCAACCGTTATTTTGATGCCAATATCTTCTTTGGTAATGCCTAATTCCTTCTCCACACCCAATTCTACTGGCAAACCGTGCGTATCCCAGCCAGCTTTGCGCTTTACCTGAAAACCTTGCATGGTTTTGTATCGGCACACCAAATCTTTGAGTGTACGCGATATAACGTGGTGAATACCCGGCATTCCATTTGCGCTGGGTGGCCCTTCGTAAAACACAAAAGGTGTAGAACCTTCGCGCTCGCTTACACTGCGTTCAAAATAATTATTTTCTTTCCATATTTGCTGCATTTCCGCTTCTATTGCGGGCATATTCAGCTGTTTGTATTCGGGATATTTCATGGACTCTTCCAACTTTAGTATTCGAGCCGCGAAGGTAAATTTATAATTTGACAATTCGGCAATTGGGCAATTTGAAGATTTGAAAATTTGAAGATGGGGCGGGTTTGGCTTAGTTGGCCATTACTTTGATTTGAAAATTGGGTAATTGGAAGTTTTGAAAATTTGCTCATTCGATAAATGGAGATGAGCAGTTTGGTATTCGTTGTGGGCTTAGCCGAAAATCTCGATGAGCTACTTTGTTATTTTTTAAAATATTTAAAAAATTAATTTAACTGTCTCCCTTCAAAGCTGTTTTCAAATTATAAGTGGTGACATTCCAAAGTGTGCACATTGCAGAACCAAAAATGAACATTTCCTCTACATCCAACTTCTAATCCATTTCTCCTCAATAGTTTTCCGTTCAGCAACTTGGCCATAGTCTAGGTCAAATAAAGAATTAAGAGAGGGGTCCTGCAACACCAATTCTGCCAAAGTGCTTTCTATCAAATCGCCTTCAGAGGTATCTGTATAAAAAGACCATTGGCCATCGGCATCGTGCGTCACTTTGCTCATGGGTTTGTTTTTATTTTTCGAACTGCGCACGATGAGGTGTTTTTCTTCCAAAAATTTAAAATCGGCATTAAGGTGGAGTAGGGCTTGCTTGAAAGTAAACTCTGCCTCAAAACCCTCATCCCAAGGAAATTTATAGTTGCGATCGGTCCAGACCAGTTGTATTGCGCTAAAGGTGGTCTTTTGATAATAGTCTATGGCGTAGCCAAAATAATCACCCAGGTTGCGCTCGTCCACTGTTACAAAAGTGGCTAAACCATTTTCGAAAAACTGATCATAGCTTTTACCTGTCTCTATACGCTCACCACCTTTTATGATAGATCCTATTTCATTGAGGATACCCTGCATCATGGTGACAGGCAATCCAAAAATAATAATTTCAGGATGCTGGTATTGCTCGCCAAGACCTATGCTGTGGGCATAAGAAGGTAAATAATCTGTGGCTTCGAGTGCTACAACAGATAGGCCGAATTGGTTTATTTCTTTGTTTATTTTACTGAAGTCCATTGGTATAGTTGGCTATAATGCGGTAAAGATAAATCTAAAAATTGGCGAAATAGGGCAAACAAATTATTGCACATAGACAAAAGCAAAATTGTCGGTTTTCTATTTTGCCAGAATAGTAATTTGTAGTATTTTTAAACCCTTATAACAATTGCAGCTATTTGATGAAAGAATTCAGTAAAGAACAATGCACCAAGTCATTACTGCCTATTCGAGATGCTTTGGATGTGATTAATGGCAAGTGGAAATTACCTATTATTGGTGCGCTATTGCATGGTAGTAAAAGATTTAAAGACTTTCAAAAAGATATAGAGGGCATTACGCCCAAGATGTTATCACAAGAATTGAAAAGTTTAGAAATGAACGAACTTGTGAAACGCACCGTTTATGACAGCTCGCCGGTAGTAGTAGAGTATAGCCTTACCGAATATGGCCTGACACTCAAAAAAGTGATGGAAGAATTAAATCAATGGGGTACAGAGCATCGAAATAGAATTATGGGAAATAATAAAAACAAATAATAAGTAGAAATAATAAAAAAACTAGAAATGAAAAAAAACACGACACAAATTTTGTTGCTTTTGGCATTAACCCTAAGTTCTTTTATGAATGTCAAAGCTGCTCCTGGCGATACGACTTGGGTGCAAGCTCATGATGGTAAATGGTTAGATTATTTTAATAATTTCGATACCACAGTGAATTTTCCTAATGGGACAACCAAATACCGTAAAATCATTATGGTATTCACGCTGGGTAAATATATCTGTCCAGGTGCCCCCAGGTATTGCTCTGATTGGGACTACACGGTACAAACCTATGCAATGAATAAATTGGGCGATACGGTAGAACTTGGTCGTTTAATTACGCCTTATGCCAATAGCGCAAGAATGCCCGCCTCTTGGAGCCAACCCTATTATTTTGATGTGACCGACTTTGCAACGGTATTGCGTGATTCGAATAAAATTAGAGTTCATTATTCGGGCTACAGTGGTGGTTTTACAGCCAATATTAAATTTGCCATGATAGAAGGAACACCTGAGCGTGATGTTTTGGGTGTAACAAAATTGTGGGCCGGTAGTTGGGCATTTGGTAATGCATCCAATCCAATTGACAATAAAGTGAGTGCCAAAACCCTTACAGCACCTGTTGGAACCAAAGAGGCTGTTTATCGGCTTAACATCACGGGCCATGGTAGTGACGCTAACGGATGCTCTGAATTTTGTGAAAAATATTATCAAGTATTGAAAAATGGCACTTTATTAAAGCAAAAAAGTATTTGGAGAGATAATTGTGGATTTAATAATTTTTATCCTCAAAATGGTACTTGGATTTATAATAGAGGTAATTGGTGTCCTGGAGATCTTGTGCATACCAATTTTCATCCTATTCCTTCGGTAAGCTCAGGCAGCAGTTTTGATTTGTCTATGGCCTTTGAGCCTTACATTTCTGATGGCAGTGGATCTTATACCATTTTTGGTAATGTGGTTTTTTATGGTCCGATGAACAAAACAATAGATGCCTCACTCGATGAGATCATAGCGCCTACATTAAATGAAAATTATTTTAGGGAAAATGGACGTATCGGTTATACAACCGTGAAAATCAGAAATTCAGGTACTGATGTCATCAATAACATTGAATTCGAATATGGCGTTAGCGGTGAAACTTTGACCAAGGCAACTTGGACAGGCACATTAGCTTCATTAAGCGATACCGTAATTGATCTTCCTTTTTCAGAATCTTTATTAAAAGCTACGGGTTCCAATCTTCCCTATCAAGTTTCCATTCTAAAAGTAAATGGGGCTGCAGATGTTGATGTTACTAATAATAAATTAACATCCACCTTTACCCCAGTAATTGCTTTGCCTAGCAATGCATTCATCAATTTTTATACAAATAAATCCTTAAATGGAATGGGCATGAGCGAATCGTCATGGCGTATTATTGATGAAAAATCGGGACTTGTAGTAAAAAGTAGAATCAATAATACCCCAGAAACAGTTTATAGAGATACGCTCAACCTTCCTACTGGCGTTTATAAATTAGTAGTTTCGGATGAAGGTTGTGACGGACTCAGTTGGTGGGCTAATCCTTCTGCGGGTGCTGGTTATATTCAAGTTAAACCTACTCCATTTACAAGTTATAATCTAAGAGGATATTTTGGTGGCGATTTCGGTTGTGGTTTTACACAATATTTTAAAGTGGGTACACCAACTAACATTAAAAATGTAGCTGCCGCGGAAGATTTTGCTGTACAAGCCTATCCTAACCCAGCAAATACTTTAGTCAATATTGTTATCGAAGGCAAACAAATCAATGCAGGCCAGTTATTAGTTATAGACAATATTGGAAGGGTAGTAATGGTTCAAGATATGCATGCGAACACTAGTGCTGTAAATACTAGTTCGCTTGCCAATGGAGTTTATACCATGAAGATTTTCCCTAATAAAAATGAATCTCAAAACATCCCCTACAAATTAGTGATTGTCAAATAAGTAATTTATGAAAGCCCTATTTAAAATCACGACCATCATGTTCCTTACACATCTTCTTTTGGGATGCAAAAAGAAGGATGTTGAAAAAGTAATTGACAATTCAAATCGCCAGGAGATGGATGCTTTTTCTACAAAAAAGGGAAGTTGGACCTTATTAAGTTCAGATGATGGAAGTGTTTTTTATCGCTATGCCACTAGTGAAACTAGGGATATCAAGGGCTTAAAGATGGAGTATTTTTATAGAATCGATACCACATCTGTGATGAAGGAGAAAATCCCCGAATATTATGGAAAATTTGATGGCAAATACTTATCGATGATTGACCTCGATGGCGCTTCCAAAGACTATATCAATTTTGTATTTTTCAAGGAAGGTTTTACTACAGGTATGTCTTGGTACAATGAAGAAAAGGAAGTTATTCAGGGCTGGAATTTAGTAATGGGTATTGATAGTAAAATTTTGAATGATAATGAAACTCTAATGGTGAATGGCAAAGTTTATGACAGTGTTGTTCACGTATTTAATAATCTTAAAGCTAGGTTAGCCATTATGCCTACTATGGTCGATTGTGGTGATTTAGAAATATGGTATAAAAAAGGTATTGGGATTATTAAAAACAAGGGGAATATAAAAGTTGCCCCTGCTGGAGTGCTATTGGTAGAGAAAGTATATAGCGACCAAATTCTAGATTATCACCTAGAGCCTTAATGCCTTCGACAATAACATTGGGACTAATTTACACGTAAAGGTGCTGCTCCATTAGAGCAGCACCTTTTTTTAGTTGTCGTTGCAGGATTGATCAGCTAGCCCATTGCCGAATCAGGTAGCGTATTACAATCAAACACTGGTAATCAAACAGGAGGTCCTATAGTCCAAGCAACAGGGTATTTGTTAGGCTGGGTCAGCAACAGGAAAGATTAGGATTTATCTCCAAAAAGTGTCGAAATAGACTGTTCAAAAGGTATAGCTATATTGTTTTACAGCATATCTACAATAATTAAAAATATTTTTTTTGGTAATTAAGATATCAGCCTTTACTTTTGCAATCCAATTCTCAAGATTGCTCTTATATTAAGTTTGCATTTGGAAGACTTGTTTCATACAATTCGTTAACACCAAAAAAATTAAACACATGGCAAAAGAAATCACAGGCTATGTAAAGCTGCAATGTAAAGGCGGCCAAGCAAATCCAGCACCTCCAATCGGGCCAGCACTTGGTTCTAAAGGGGTAAACATTATGGAGTTCTGTAAGCAATTCAATGCAAGAACCCAAGACAAACCAGGTAAAGTACTTCCTGTTTTAATCACCGTTTATGCCGACAAATCATTTGATTTTGTTATCAAAACACCTCCAGCAGCAGTTCAATTAATGGAACTTTCTAAAGTTGCTAAAGGTTCAAAAGAGCCAAACCGCTTGAAAGTGGGTAAAGTTACATGGGCTCAAGTAGAAGAAATAGCCAAAGACAAAATGGCGGATCTTAACTGCTTCACAATGGAAAGCGCTATGAAAATGGTAGCGGGTACAGCACGTAGCATGGGTCTAACTGTTGAAGGCAACGCACCTTGGATGAATAACTAATCCATCGGCATTTCATTTTATTTCAAAAACATTGTAACAATGGCAATCACTAAAAAAAGAAAAGCCGTAGAGGCTAAAGTAGATAGTAAAAAATTCTACTCACTTACTGAAGCTAGTGCTTTAGTAAAAGAATTAAACTGCACCAAATTTGATAGCTCTGTAGACGTGCATATCCGCCTTGGTGTAGATCCTAAAAAAGCAGACCAAGCATTGCGTGGCACAGTATCTTTACCACATGGTACCGGTAAAACAAAACGCGTTTTGGTATTGTGTACACCCGATAAAGAAGCGGAAGCAAAAGCTGCAGGTGCTGATTTCGTTGGTTTGGACGAATTTGTTCAAAAAATCGAAAGCGGTTGGACAGATATTGATGTTATTATCGCTACACCGTCGGTAATGCCTAAAATCGGTAAATTAGGTAAAGTATTAGGTCCTCGTAACTTGATGCCTAACCCTAAGACGGGTACCGTAACCAACGATGTTGCTAATGCAGTAACAGAAGTTAAAGGTGGTAAAATTGCATTTAAAGTTGATAAAGCAGGTATCATCCACGCATCTGTGGGTCGTGTATCTTTTGACGCAGCTAAACTTGCAGAAAACATTCAGGAATTAGTGAATACATTGATCAAAATGAAGCCTTCTACCGCTAAAGGTACTTACCTTAAAGGTGTGAGTATGGCCACTTCAATGAGTCCTGGTGTGATGGTAGATACTAAAACAGTAGCCTAAGCCAGCGATTAAAATTTTCCTAAATCATTTAAAAAAATTCAAGCAATGAATACTGCTCAAAAATCTGAAGCAATAGAACTGTTGAAAGAAAAATTTTCTCAATACAGTAACTTCTATATCACCAACACCGAATCACTTTCGGTAGCCCAAATAGGCAAGCTACGCAGCGTTTGTTTCGAAAAAAATGTCGAAATGAAAGTAGCAAAGAATACCCTTATCAAAAAGGCGCTACAAAGCCTTAATGATGAGAAATATGCTGGCATCTACGAATCTTTACACGGCGTTACAGCCTTGATGTTCTCTGATTCTCCCAAAGAACCAGCAGTAATCATCAGCGCTTTCCGCAGCGAAGAGAAAAATGAAAAACCAGTATTGAAGGCAGCCTTTATTGGCGAAGATATTTTCTTGGGCGATGACAAATTGGTTGCGCTTAAAAATATCAAAACCAAAAACGAGCTTATCGGCGAAGTTATTGGCTTACTTCAATCTCCTGCACGTCGCGTAATTTCTGCTTTGTTGCAGCACGCTGAAGGCAAAGGAGAAACAGCATCTGCAGAATAATTAAACCCTGTAGCTGCGCCAGTAAGCAATTATTGGCACTAACAAATTTGGCTTCCAAGCTCGCATAATATTTACAATAACAATTTTTACAAACAACATTTTAAAAAACATAACAATGGCAGACATTAAATCATTAGCAGAACAATTAGTAAACTTAACGGTAAAAGACGTTCAAGAATTAGCTGACGTTTTGAAAGCAGATTACGGTATCGAACCAGCAGCAGCAGCAGTAGTTGTAGCAGCAGGTGGTGGTGGTGCAGCAGCAGCTGAAGAGAAATCATCTTTTGATGTTATCTTGAAAAATGCAGGTGCTTCTAAACTAAACGTAGTAAAAGTAGTTAAAGATCTTACTGGTCTTGGACTTAAAGAAGCTAAAGAATTAGTTGATGGTGCACCAAAAGCAATCAAAGAAGGTGTAAGCAAAGCTGAAGCTGAAGATATCAAAGCTAAATTGATCGAAGCTGGTGCTGAAGTAGAAGTTGCTTAATTGCATCTCCACTTTTTAAGTATTATAAAAAAGTCACGCAACAGCGTGACTTTTTTGTTTTTTTTAGTTCATTTTTATTACTACTTCAAGTAATTCACAATCTCATCCTTTTCTACATAGCCCACATTTTGCCACATCATAATGCCCTTTTTATACACAAATAGGGTAGGTAAAGCATCAACCGATAGCTCTTTGCAGATGCCAGGATTTTGGTCGGCATCAATGCGGACAACCACTACTTTATCTTTCATCTCTTCGGCTATCTCCTCTATCGAAGGTTTCATTTTTTTACAAGGACCACACCAGTCGGCATAAAAATCTACCAAAACAATCTTATTTGTTTTTAATAAAGCATCATATTTAGCTTTCGTTAGGCCGCTCAATACAGCCGTGTTTGCAGTCTTGTTTTGTCCATTAGCACAGCTTTGAATAGCCAAGAGCAGAACTAAAACGGGTAGCAGCATTATTTTTTTTATCATCATTAGCTTAGTTATTTCTGTTCGATTTTTATCTATGCAATGATAAGCCGAACACTTCATTATCCCTTGTTTAGGGAGATTTTATTTAAAAGTCTTTTTTGTTTGGAGCACAATAGGCTTGTCCATTGTTCTAATTAGTTCGTATTGCTAACTGTTAGTATTTTTAACTACTTTTGAAGGATAGAATTGTCCTATGGCCGAAAATATTTGTTCTTTTTTACCCTTTGGTCGTTCCTTGGCCATCCTTACCAAAAGCTATTTTGGTGCATTAGCCAAGCGGCTAGAGCATTTAGAGATAGAACGGTACTATTCAATTTTAATCATCATTCACAAAAGCGATATCGTTTGCACCCAACATTATATTGGCGAACAACTGAAAATTGACAAGGTGTCGATGGTGCGGATGATTGATTATTTAATCAAAAAGGGATTTGTGAAAAAGATTCAAAACCCTAACGACCGCCGCGAGTATTTTATTGAACTCACAGCAAAAGCTACACAGCTCATGCCCGAATTGTATGCGGCTATTGATGAGGTCAATAAAGCCGCATTAAAGGGTTTGACCAAAGAACAACAGAAAATGCTCTATGAAAATATTGCTTCCATTCAATCCAATTTAGACAGCCTGCCTTCCGAAAAAATCTTTATCAATTACAAAACATCGAACAAAAAAATATGAAGCCCAAAAGTATTATCATCATCATAAGCATCATTGCTGCACTTGCCCTCATCAAGATTTTCTTTTTTAAAAATGAAAATACAGAGGGGCAAAAAGGGGGTATAAAAAACAATCAACCCATTAATGTAACCGGCTATGTTGTAAGCTCGCGCTTGTTAGAAAACAAATTGTTTTCTTCAGGTACGGTTACCGCCAACGAAGAGGTTGAATTAAGACCCGAAGTTTCGGGAAAGCTAATCGCCATCTATTTTAAAGAAGGAAGCACGGTGCGCCAAGGCTCATTGCTAGCCAAAATCAATGATGCCGATTTGCAAGCACAGTTGCGCAAATTGCAATTGCAATATAAACTAGCCAAAGAACGAGAAGCAAGACTGAAAGGGCTTTTGGATATTAATGGGGTGAGCCAAGAAGAATATGATGCTATCGTTAACCAATCGCAAACCATCAATGCCGATATGGATTTTACCCGTGCGCAAATTGCCAAAACAGAAATTCGTGCCCCCTTTGATGGCAAAATAGGTTTGAAGCAAAAAAGTGTTGGTAGCTATGTGAGCGGTTTGGATGTGATCGCTAAAATCCAACAAGTGAATTTGTTGAAAGTTGATTTTACAGTTCCCGAGCGCTACTCATCAGTGGTTTCGGTGGGCGATATCATTCATTTTTCGGTAGATAATAAAGCAGAGCAGCACGAAGCAAAGGTTTTTGCTATAGAGCCGCGAATTGACGAACAAACCCGAAACATCAATATTCGTGCGGTTTTTAATAATGTAGGCTCGGTCATTTTTCCGGGAGCCTTTGCCAAAATAGAATTGATGGCTAGCAAAAAAGAAGCCTCCATAATGATACCTACCGAAGCCGTTATTCCAGAATTGAAAGGCAAAAAAGTATTTGTGAGTAAAGGCGGAAAAGCCACGCCTTTAAAGGTGCAAACGGGTACCCGAGAGGATGCTACTATTGAAATTATCAGCGGACTAAGTGTAGGCGATACGGTTATTACTACAGGAATGATGTCGCTTAAACCTGATGCTGAAGTAAAAATAATGAGTTTCAAAAAATAAGACTTTAAGACGAATGAATTTATCATCAACAAGTATCAATAGGCCTGTGCTGGCTATAGTGATGAATATTGTCATTATACTCTTTGGCGCTATTGGCTACACTTTTTTGGGGGTTCGCGAATTTCCCTCTATCGACCCACCCATCATTACGGTGCGCACCAACTATGCTGGCGCCAATGCCGATGTGGTAGAGTCGCAGATTACCGAACCGCTTGAAAAGGCTATCAATGGCATTGATGGTGTGCGCACCATTTCCTCGGCGAGCAACCAAGGCTCTAGTGTCATTACAGTAGAATTTAATTTGAGCGCAAACCTCGAAGCTGCTGCCAATGATGTACGGGATAAAGTATCACAAGCAGTACGCCAATTGCCCCAAGACATTGATGGATTGCCTACGGTTACCAAGTCGGATGCCAACTCCGATGCGATTTTATCGCTCACCTTGGAATCGGACACCCGCACACAATTAGAGGTGAGTGACTTTGCTGAAAATGTGTTAGCAGAGCGTTTACAAACCATTCCGGGTGTCAGTAATATTCAAATTTGGGGACAGAAAAAATATGCGATGAGGCTTTGGCTGGACCCCGTTCGGCTTTCTTCTTATGGGCTTACCCCACAAGACATAAGAGCGGCATTGGACAAGGAGAATGTAGAATTGCCTTCTGGTAAAATTGCTGGAAATACGACAGAGCTGGCATTAAATACTGTTGGTCGATTAAAAACGGAAGATGATTTCAATAATTTAATTCTTAAAAATGAAGGGGATAAAGTCATCCGTTTCAAAGATATTGGCACGGCAGCTTTAGGGCCTGAAAATGAAGAAACCATTTTGCGCCAATCGGGAACACCTATGATAGGATTGGCTTTGGTGCCGCAGCCGGGTGCGAATTATCTCGAGATTTCAGAAGAGTTTTATAAAAGATTAGAACAAATCAAAAAGGATTTGCCTAAAGATTTTAAAGTAGATATTGCCCTTGATAATACCCTTTTCATCAAAAAGTCGATTACAGAGGTCATGGAAACCTTGGCCATTGCCATTGTGCTCGTAATCATCATTATCTATTTGTTTTTCCGCGATTGGTTGATTGCCTTTCGTCCCTTAATTGATATTCCTGTCTCCCTGATTGGTGCCTTTTTTATCATGTACATCATGGGCTATTCCGTTAATGTATTGACCCTTTTGGCCATCGTTTTGGCAACAGGATTAGTCGTCGATGATGGGATTGTCGTTACCGAAAATATTTATAAAAAAATAGAGGAGGGTATGAGCCCTATGGAGGCTGCACATAAAGGTTCCAAGGAAATTTACTTTGCTGTCATTTCTACTTCTATCACTTTGGCAGCGGTGTTTATGCCCGTTATTTTTCTCGAAGGTTTTGTAGGTCGTTTGTTTCGAGAGTTTGGGGTAATTATTGCAGGTGCTGTTTTGATTTCGGCATTTGTATCGCTCACGCTGACACCCATGCTCAATGCGCGAATGGTCAAAAAGAATCCAAAGAAGAGCAAATTCTATGAAGCTACGGAGCCTTTCTTTGTTAATATGACGAATGCTTATAGCGATACGTTGAAGTCTTTTCTGAAAAAACGTTGGATGGCTATTGCTATTTTATGTGGCGCCATTGTATTGATAATAGGATTGGGCAGTACGCTCAAAAATGAACTCTCACCACTCGAAGACCGCAATTGGATGCGCGTTCAAGTAACTGCCCCAGAGGGTTCGTCTTATGAGTATACGGATGATTTTATTCAATCATTTACCCAATTTGTAGAAGATTCCATCCCCGAAAAGAGGGTATTGCTCACTGTTACAGCGCCGGGATTTGCCGGTTCTGGTGCCGTAAATACCGGTTTTATCCGCTTAGCATTGACCGATGCTAGCCAACGTACACGAAGCCAACAGCAGATTGCTAATTATGTGGCCAAAAATTCGAGCAATTTCCCACAGGGTAAATTATTCGTGATACAAGAACAAACGATTTCTGCTGGTGGTCGCGGTGGTTTACCCGTACAGTTTGTTTTGCAAACACCCAATTTTGAAAAACTAAAGGAGAAGCTTCCTTTGTTTTTGGAAGAGGCCAATAAGAATCCAGTTTTCCAAGGTGTGGATGTCAATTTGAAGTTTAATAAACCTGAATTGAACATTTCCATCGACCGCGATAAAGCGAAAAACTTAGGTATTTCGGTTGCCGATATTGCCCAGACATTGCAGTTGGCCTTGAGCGGGCAACGCTTTAATTATTTTACGATGAATGGCAAGCAATACCAGGTTATTGGCCAATTTGATAGAAGTAATAGAGATGAAGTTTTAGACATTCAATCGCTTTACTTGCGCAACGCTGCGGGCGAATTAATACAGTTAGACAATATCGTTAGTTTTAATGAGGCTAGTTCTCCGCCCCAATTGTATCATTATAATCGCTATCAATCGGCAACGATTTCAGCAGGTCTAGCACCCGGCAAAACAGTGGGTGATGGTATTAAGGAAATGGAGCAAATTGCCGACAAGATTTTGGATGATAGTTTTACCACCGCCCTTACCGGTGCGTCGCGCGATTTTGCTGAAAGTTCTTCTAATATCTTGTTTGCCTTTTTGCTAGCCTTGCTCTTGATTTATCTAGTATTGTCTGCCCAATTCGAAAGTTTTATTGATCCTTTTATCATTATGCTTAC
>JAIXWS010000095.1 GCA_027491165.1 Sphingobacteriales bacterium
CAAATCAAAGTGTATCCCAATCCGACTACAGAGCTACTGCAGATCAGCAGTCCGATAATGATAAGTGCAAGTTTGATGGATCTAACGGGGCGCATCTTGCAGACGCAAGCTGCGGCAAGGGAGCTCAGCTTCAATACGAGCGAATTGGCATCGGGCATGTACTTGCTTAGCCTCAGCGATACGAATGGCAAATTGCTCCGGGTAGAAAAAATCAATAAAATAGATTAGGTTCTACATATTTTTAAACTAGTTTAAAAACCGTTATATGAAAAACATCTTTACATTTGGCCAAAGCTGTTTTTCAGCGGTGACTAGTTTTCCTAACAAGCCTAGCCGACTTTCGGGCTTTATCTTAATGTCCCTGCTGGCATTAATGCCTTTTTCAGGCATTGCAGGGTCCTTTAATATGTCTAACGGTATCGTTACAACATCTTGTAGTGATTATTTTTACGATAGTGGAGGCCCTTATAGTAACTATGGTTCAAATGAAAGCAAGGTAATCACGATATACCCGGCAACGCCTGGGGCAAAAGTGACTGTTAATTTTACCTCTTTTGATTTAGAAGATTATTACGACTACCTGTATGTTTATGATGGGTCTTCAACAAGTGCATCTTATGTTGGCGCCTATTCGGGCACTTCTGGGCCGGGCACCATTA
Organism: Sphingobacteriales bacterium; assembly: GCA_027491165.1. GTDB lineage: Bacteria > Bacteroidota > Bacteroidia > Chitinophagales > Chitinophagaceae > Rurimicrobium. The sequence continues at coordinate 660 of JAIXWS010000095.1, forward strand.
CCTCTACAGCATCTGATGGCACCCTTACCTTTGAATTCTATTCGGACGGCTATGTAGAGTATACGGGATGGGAGGCAACAGTAAGTTGTGGTACCTTATCAGCTTGTTCTGGGTCGATTACTGCAGGGACAGCACTAGGCTCTTCTACTACACTATGTTCTGGAATACCCTATACGCTAACGCTTTCTGGCTTTACTGCCGCTTCGGGTATTACTTACCAATGGCAAAAATCTACAACAGGTTCTGGTGGATGGAGCAATATTCTTGGGGCAACAACGATGCCCTACACTCATACGCCAGCTGTAGGCACTTTGTATTACAGGTGTGTGACCACTTGTACTTCAACGGGTAGCACTTCAACCTCTACTGTTGTAACCGCTACAGTAGGAGGGTCCTCTCTTCCTTATGTAGAAGATTTTGAAAGCACATCTGCCGGTTCTTTTCCCTCCTGTACCTATGCAACCTATGCCTCTCCTTGGGGTGATGGTATGGAGGTTAGAGACTATGGCTCTTATCCTTCTTCTTTGGATAATCATACTTCTGGTGGTACCAACTATTTATATGCAGGGTATTATACCGGAATGTATTCGCCAGATTATTTCTTTACACCTGGCTTTCCATTGACAACGGGTAAAACCTATCAATTTTCATTTTGGTATAATACGGATGGGTATGGACCATACACATTGGGCGCTTACATCGGTAATGACCAAACGGCATCTGCAATGACCACCGCTATTGGGCCAGATATCTATCCGAACAATACGACCTATCAACAATATGTAACCAATTTTACAGTCGGTACAACGGGAAGTTATTTCGTAGGTATAAAAATCCAAGAGACTACTTGGTATTATGGTCTTGTTATTGATGACATTGGCCTAATGGAACTGCCTCCTTGTACGGGCACGCCCGCTTATGCTGGAAAGGCAAAGCTGAGTCCAACAATGGTGTGTAGTTCGCCGGGTACCGCTGCCTTGTCCGTTACGGGCACGCCTCCCGTGTCGGGCTTAACCTTTCAGTGGTATGAATCAAATGCGCTTACTGGGCCCTATAGCCTTATACCTGGTGCAACTACCAATCCCTATACCAGAACCGGTATTGCTACGTCAAAGTTTTTTTATTGTGCCGTAGGGTGTTCTGCTGGTGGTAGTACAAAAAATACAGATACAGTAAACATAAAGATAGCTCCATTAAACCCTCCATATGTTGAGGATTTTGAAACGGGTACCATGGGGGTGAATATGCCCTGTGCAAGTTATACTTATTCTTGGGACGCCTACTCGTATTGGTATTTGTATGATGGAGCACACCCCTATTCTTGGACAGGCCTTGATAATCATACTGCCGGAGGTTCGAAATGGTTATTTGCCGGTGGTGGTCTAGGTTATTATAGTTCAGGAGAATATTGGTTTAGCCCGGCAATTAATTTTACTGCAGGCAAGGCCTACAACATTAGTTATTGGTACAATACAGATGGCTATGATAGTTATATTTTCGGAGCGAGAATTGGCACTTCTCAATCTGCATCTGCAATGACTACTGTGGTTGGTACAGACGTAGCATCAAGTACAACAACCTACACAAAGTTTTCTGGAGATTTTGTTGCTGGTACTACAGGCGCCCAATATATTGGCATCCATTTTAAAGCGTCTAATTGGTATTATGGCTCGGCAATCGATGATATTGGATTGACCCAATTGCCTCCTTGCTCTGCAAAACCAACTGCAGGCGCTTCAAAAGCAACGCCAAGCATGATATGCTCTGCAAGCGGTGGTTCAACCACATTGAGTTTGGTTGGTTTGTCTGCCGCTTCTGACCTCAATTACCAATGGCAAGTGTCTACCACAGGATCAACGGGTACTTACACTAATATTATAGGCGCAAATACCCCTACCTATACAACGGGTACGATTACAGTCCCTTCTTGTTTTAGATGTGTGGTAACCTGTCCTTTAATTGCTGCGCCAAATAGTGACATATCAACACCAGTTTGTGTTTCTGTTGGCCCGTTAACACCTCCTTACATTGAAACTTTTGAATCGGCAACAGCAGGTGTAAATCAGCCCTGCGCTTCAAACACTTATTCCTGGGACGCAGGAACAGGAACATCTAATTTTTACTATTGGGGAATTAAAGATATGCCGGGTACCTATTATCCCGGCATGAGCAACCACACTGCTGGTGGTAGTAAATATTTATCTACGGGTTATTATGTTGGCACCTATGCATTGGGAACTCCTACGGGTAACCAACAATATTGGTTTAGTCCACCCCTTCAATTAACAGGCGGAATGGCCTATAAGTGCTCTTATTGGTATGTTGCGGGCGAGTCTTACGTGAGTGTAAACTATGGTTTGTACTATGGCACCTCACAGACAGCATCTTCAATGGTAGCAATGCGTCCAGATATAACGGGACAAAATAGTACAACATATCAACAAATAGTAGGGGCTTTTACTGCGCCAACAACGGGTGTTTACTATCTTGGTGTTAAAGTAAATCACACTAAATATGGTGTATATGGTGCTGCAATCGACGACATTGGTGTGGAGCAATTACCGCTGTGTGCCGCAAAACCATCAGCAGGTACAATTAGCGCTTCGCCATCTTTAATTTGTTCAACAGGTGCAGCAACCCTTTCATTGATAGGCACCTCAATGGCCTCTAAGTTAAATTTCCAATGGCAAGATTCTACTGCTGCCGGCTGGGTTAATGTTACCACCGGAACGGGCGGCACTACTTCTAGTTATACGACACCAACACTAAGCGCAAGAAGATGCTATCGTTGTATCGTAACGTGCCCATTAATTGGTGCGCCCAATTCGGATACGGCCTATTATTGCATGAACGTCGGTGCCATTATTCCTCCTTATATAGAAACATTTGAAACGGGAACAGAAGGTTTTAATATGCCTTGTGCATCCTATACGTACGGATGGGCAACTTATCTGTGGTATCTATATGGTTCTCCAGACCCCTATTACTCTGCTATGTCTAATCACACTCCTGGTGGCAGTAAGTATTTATTTGCAGGGTATTATATGGGCTATTATACGGGCGGAAATCAGTATTGGTTCTCTCCAGCAATTAGGTTCACTTCAGGAGACACCTATGAATTCTCTTATTGGTATAATGGTAGCGATTATTCTGGTGGTTCTACCAATTTCGGTATGTATTATGGAACATCTCAATCGGCAAGTGCCATGGTTCCTGTTAGATCTGATTTAACGGGTGTTAATACATCATCCTACAAACAACTAATTGGAAGATTTGTTGCCCCTGGCACAGGAAATTACTATCTAGGTCTCAAGGTGCAGCATACGGCATTTACTTATCCCGGTGTTGTTATTGATGATATTGGTTTAATCCAGCTACCTCCTTGCACCGGTAAGCCAACTATTGGAGCAATTAGCGCATCGCCTTCTATGGTATGTGTTGCTGGAGGCACTACTAAATTAGATATGGACATGTCTTCTGTAAGTAAGGTCTCAGGTTTAAGTTATAGATGGGAATTCACAAACCTAGACCCTTCGTCTGGATTTGTTGTTGGAACTAGCTCGGCAGTCCTTTCATCGCCTTTATACACGACCCCAGGTCTTCTTTCAACAACTTGGGCTCGATGTATTGTTAAGTGTACCGCTACTGGAGATTCTACCATTTCCTCAATTCTCAAAATAGATGTGGTTTATGTTCTTCCACCCTACATTGAAACATTTGAATCGGGTGCTTCAGGTACCAATATGCCTTGTGCTTCTTACACCTATGGATTTGGATATTACTATTACTGGAATGTAATGGGCTCTCCAATGACCTATGGCTCAGCGCCTTTGGATAATCATACTACTGGTGGAAACAAGTACCTTATCGGTGGTTATTATGTTGGTTATTATTCTGGAACCCCTGAGTTCTGGTTTACGCCTGCCATTAAATTTACTGCAGGCAAATTGTACCAATTGTCTTATTGGCATCAGTCAGACGGTTATGCAGGTGCTAGCTATACTATTGAGACCTTTATGGGTAACGCACAAACTAAGGCCGCAATGACCACGGCCATTGGTTCTGCGGTTAGCCCTGTTTCTACTTACAAGAATTTCAAATTCCAATTCACACCAACTGTTGGTGGAATCTTTTATATTGGATTCAAGAAAACACAATCAAATTTTGGCTATGGTATTGCAATAGATGATATCGGACTGCAAGAAGTACCACCATGTTCTGCGCCTGTTTTTGCTGGTACGATTACCTCGGATCCAATCCATGTTTGTGCTGCAGGCGGTACAACACAATTGGATTTGCTAGGAAGCACCCTTGCTACTGGCCTTACCTATGAGTGGTTATCTTCAACATCAGCTGCTGGCCCATTTGTTTCTACAGGCGGCACTTCACTACCTTACAATACAGATCCAATTATGATGAATACATGGTTCAAGGCTGTAATTAAGTGTACCGCAACGGGCGCCACAGATACCTCAGCAGCATTTAAAGTTGGTGTTGGCGCATTTGATTTGCCTTACAAAGAAGACTTTGAATCAACACCAGCTGGTGGTGTGCCCTTGTGTAGCGATGCCACTAAATGGGGTCCTTACTACTATGATGGATGGGTTGTATATGGCGCAACGATAACCGGTAATTATAAAAACCGTACTCCGGGTGGTAGAAACTTTTTGATAGGAGGATACTATCTTGGTTCTCCATCCTCTCCATCTGAAGACAATTATTGGTTTACACCAGCATTAAATTTTCGTGCGGGTTATAAATACAACCTTTCTTTCTATCATATTTGTAAAGAATCCTGGTCAAGCAGTGGCAGTAAAATAGGTGTTTATTATGGCAGGGCGCAAACAGCTGGAGCAATGAGTAATAATCTTATTCCTTACCGTGAGTTTAAAAACAATGCGTACCAATTATATGATACAACATTTGCCATGCCTACTGGTGGGGTTTACTATCTCGGTTTCCGAAAGTCCGGAGCAAATCCAAGTTCCGACTATTCTTATTATGGAGCCGCATTTGATGATATCAACTTAAACTATGCGCCTTGTGATGGACCCCCTAATCCAGGGATTGTGACGAGTGCGAAACCATCGGGCTCCCAATTTTGTATGGGTACGCCAATTACATTATACAACACAGGCTCAACAATTGCCTTGGTTCCAGGTATAAAATATCAATGGCAACGCAAATCCCTGATAACACCATCTACTGTTTGGATGAACATCGCTGGCGCTAAAGACACCATCATCACGGCAGATACTTTAATTGGCTATGAATATCGTATGGCTGTGGTTTGTGCCAACACCAATGACACGACCTATAGCCCTGCATTCCAGGTGCCACAATTGCCGCCACATCCTGCAGTGAGCATAACTCCAAGTGCAACACCTACTGTGTTTTGTCTAGGAGACTCAGTATTGTTCCATGCAACCAATTTTGCGGGAGCTGTTTATGATTGGATGTTGGATAGCGTAGTTATTCCTGGATGGAAATTTAGCGATTTGGGGGCTATCAATCCTGGCACCTACATGGTTAAAGTTACTTCTGCATTGTCCCCTTGCCCCGCTTACTCAAATCAGGTAAAACTAATAGCCAATGACCCTGGATATACCGTAACCATTACTAAGCCAACAGATAGTATTATTTGTGCCGGCTCTGCAATCACCTTAACGGCTGTGCCCAGCAAATCGGGTATTACTTACCAATGGAGTAAAAACAATGTGCTTATTCCTAGTGCAACCAGTAGCACATATGTAGTGACCACTACAGGCTATTACAGAGCAACGATTTTTGATGGCGTATCTAGTTGTCCTGCGGTTTCGCGAAACATTTTGATTACCGTTAAGCCTAATCCTCCAGCCATCATTACAGTGCCTGGTGGTACAACTACAGCTTGTGAAAACACAGGCGTAAGGCTTAATGCGAATACGGGTGGGTATAAATACGAATGGACGAGAGGCGGCAGCACAATATTTGGATGGGTAGACAGTTCTCAAACCGTTAAAAATTCAGGGATTTATCGTGTTAAAGTACGTACACCTGATGGTTGTGTGAGTGTTTCTGCGCCTATTACCGTTAATATTTTGCCCGCTCCTACCCCAACAATTACAAGATCTGGCTTGGTTTTGAGCGCAACCGCCACCTATGTATCATATACATGGGTTCGTAATGCTGGCGAAATTGTCGGAAGCGCTACCACCTTTACTGTTAGTAAAAACGGTGTCTATAAATTGCGTGTTAGAGATGCTAATGGTTGCGAAGGAGAGTCTAACCCTATTGAGATAAATGAAAACGGATTAGGCATTGGCTCCCTTGCTTTAGAGGCTAGCGAAATCAAATTATACCCTAATCCAACGGATGGCAAGGTGTTTATTGAAAGTCCGATACCGCTTAATATCGAGGTTAAAGACGTAACGGGCAAAACCGTGCTGCAAGCTACAGAAGTTACAGAAATTGATCTTAGCAAATACGCAGACGGCATATATCTGTTCGTTATTCGCGATAAAGACCAACTAATTAAACAACAAAGAGTTACCAAAACTTCAAAATAGTTTTTCTGCTCTCATTTTAAGAAAAGCGTCCCCAAATTTTGGGGACGCTTTTCTTTTTGTTGGATTGCATATACTCTTTACCCGCCAGACGAACAGCTAACAATGCCCCCAGTAGCGCCTGATATAAGGGATTAGAAGAGCCTTGTTGTCTAGTGTTGAAAGAAACAATGCAACAAACAACAAGACCATAGCTGCAAGGGTACGGACTTTAGAACCAAGCTTTGACGGCTCTCATTAAACAGTTGTTTTATGGAGCAAGGAGATGAGTCTAAGGAGCGTGTTTGTTTAACGGCCGATTAGCTCAATTTATTTACCGTAATGCATCAAATAGTCGAGCAACATTCTCAGGCCAAAGCCTGTTCCGCCAACACTGTGGTAGTTTTTCTTTGCCGTGGCAAATGAAACGCCAGCTATATCGAAATGCAGCCAAGGGTAAGCTGTAAAATGCTCTAAAAACTTACCCGCTGTAATGGCGCCACCATAAGCACCGCCTACGTTTTTAAGGTCAGCAATGTCTGATTTAATCATGTCGCCATATTCGGGCCAAAGGGGTAATTGAACGATTCTTTCGTATTGGTTGGCGCCGCTTTTTTCAAAAGACTGTTTGATTTTATCTTCCGCAGTGCCCATATAGATTAGCGCTTCGCTTCCTGTTATGGCTGCTGCAGCTCCAGTAAGCGTTGCAAAATCGAGCACCAGCTCCGGCTTGTAGCGCTTAGCCCAATGTAAGGCGTCGGCCAATACCATTCTGCCTTCCGCATCTGTATTTAACACCTCCACAGTAGTGCCATCGTACATTTTAATCACATCGCCGGGCACATAGGCATTTTCTCCAGGGCGGTTGTCAGTGGCGGGTACTAAGGCTATAATGTGTAAGGGCAATTTCATTTTCGCAATAGCAAACATCGCAGCACTCACCAAGGCCGCACCACTCATATCGCTCTTCATTCTGTCCATTGAGTTAGCTGTGGGTTTGAGTGAGACACCACCCGTATCATACACGATACCTTTGCCTACCAGAACAATGGGCTGTTTGTTCAGTGCTTTCAATGGTTTGTGTTCCATGATGCTGAAAGTGGGAGGGTCAATACTGCCGCGATTTACGGCAAGGATTCCGCCCATTTTTTCTTTAGTGATTTGGGCTTTATTCAAAACAGTTGTTTTAAATCCAGCCACTTTTCCTAATGCAGTAATTTCTTTAGAAAGAGCTACTGCTCCCAGGGTGTTTAAAGGCTCATTGACCAGGTTGCGTGCAATGCCCACCGCTTCAGTAATGATGCCGAGTTGTGTTACTTCTTTGAGGCTGATGCTGTTTTTGTCAAATTCAATATTGGCCAAGTTATTCGCTTTCTTTTTGCCATCAGAAAAGTATTTTAAAAACTGATAGGAAGCCAAGGCAATGCCTTCTGCAAGCCAATAGGCAGCATGAGACTCGCTGCTTTTGTTGCTGATAAAAATGCTGCTTACTTTTTCTTTTTGCAAAAGATCTTTTAGGGCACAGCCTGTGCGACGTAATCCTTCGGATGTGCTTATAGTATTGCTTTTGGGCAGCAGGCATAGGTAAATAAATCGTCCATATTGGTTGATGGATACGAGTTTGTTGCCACCTTTTATTTCGGCAACAGCAAAGCTCATTTCGTTAGGCGAAAGGGCATCGGCTTTGCTCAATTGAGCCGCATCGTTGATAATCAGTATGGTTGTTTTTTTTGGCGACGCCGTCGAGATCTTAAATTGCATTTGGCGAAAGTAGTAAATTCGATAATTAGTAAATTCAACAATTTGACAATGCTTAAAGCAATAATTGTCACATTGTCGAATTGTCACATTGTTCAATTGCCTATTTTCGCAACAAATGAGCAAACCATACACCCTCAAGAAATCGCTGGGACAGCATTTTTTGCATGACGAAAATATGTGCCAGCAAATTGTTGCACAGATAGACTACAGTGCAGGAAAGAAGATTGTAGAAATTGGTCCGGGTGGCGGAGCGATTAGTAAGTATTTGATTGCTGAAGAAGGAATAGAATACAAGGCTATAGAAATTGACGAAGAAAAATATCATTATCTTGAGGCCACTTATCCTGCCATTAAAGGCAAGATTATTCTTCAAGATGTGCTACAAGCAAGCATTCCATATGAGGGAGCCTTTAGTGTGATTGGAAATTTTCCTTACAATATATCTTCTCCTATCATGTTTAAAATGCTGGAGTGGGAAACGCAGGTGGATGAAGTGATTGGTATGTTTCAGAAAGAAGTGGCCGAGCGTATAGCGGCTGGGCCGGGTACAAAAGTTTATGGTATTTTGAGCGTATTAACGCAGGCTTTTTTCGAGGTTACCTATTTGTTTGATGTGCCACCCAATTGCTTTACCCCTCCACCAAAAGTCATGAGTGGTGTTGTGCGCTTTGTCAATATCCACAATCCGTACAACATTGATAATTTTAAGAAATTCAAAATGCTCGTCAAGGCCGCTTTTGGGCAGCGTCGCAAGACCTTGCGCAATGCTTTACGCAGTGTTGTGCCGCCTGCCGCCCTTGCAGACGCCTTAATGGATAAGCGAGCAGAACAATTGTCAGTAGCCGATTTTGTGTATTTGTACCGAACATATTTGTAGCTTTTGTAAAGATGAATAAAGGAAAAGTTTTAATTGCTGCACCCATCCATGAGGTGCTGAGTAAGGGCCTTGCAAGCGCGGGTTACGAACTATTGTGGCACGAAAATATTAGCCAAGACCAAGGTTTTGAATGGATCAATGGCTGTGTTGGTGTGATTACTTCCACGCGGCTGCATTTGAACAAAGAATTGATTGATGCCGCGCCTTTGTTGCAATTCATCGGACGAATGGGTAGCGGTATGGAGATTATAGATCTGCCTTATGCTGAAGCAAAAGGTATTCGTTGTATTGGTAGTCCTGAGGGTAATTGTAATGCCGTGGCTGAACATGCATTAGGAATGTTATTGTCGCTTAATAAAAATATTGACAAAAGTTATAACGAAATTAAAAAGGGTCTTTGGCTGCGTGATGAAAATCGAGGTTCGGAATTAGAAGGGAAAACAATCGGCATTATTGGCTATGGCCATACTGGCGCTGCTTTTGCCAAGTTGCTTCGGGGTTTTGATTTGCAGATCTTAGTGTACGATAAATACAAAACGATTGCTCAGGAACCCCATATCAATGTCTGCCAATCTATTGAAGAGATACAAGCCGCAGCGGATATCGTCAGCGTGCATGTGCCTTTCCAAGAAGATACTTTCCATTTGGTCGACGCTTCCTTTATTCAGAAAATGAAGAAAGCCTTTTTGCTGCTCAACACATCAAGAGGCACTGTTCTAGACAGCCTAGTGCTGCATCGATTTATCAAAGAAGGAAAAATAAAAGGAGTGGCCTTGGATGTTTGGGAAGAAGAGCCCTTTAGCAAAATGACCAGCACCATGCGGGATGCTTTGGATGAACTGATCAGCTTGCCCAATGTCCTTGTAACCCCACACATAGCAGGGTATAGCCATGAAGCGCTGTATAAAATGAGCCTAACATTATTAAAAAGAATTATAAAATAGTTAAAAACAAATTAAGCATAAGGATTATCTGTTAAGAAATTTTAGCCAAAACTTGGAATATTTAACGATTAATTCTACCTTTACTCTCTTAAATTTAACAAACAATTGAAGATGCGTATGAAACGTTCGTTCCTTTACCTATTCATTTTGATGCTTTTAGGCACCGCCAGTACTGCTTTTGCGCAGAACGGTGAGATATATGGTACTGTTACCGATGAAACCAACAATCCTTTTCCAGGTGTGGTGATCAAGGTGACGCAAGGCGGCTTAATGAAAGGCGGTACGATTACCGAAGACGATGGTTCTTATTCTGTAAAACCATTGCAGCCCGGCACTTACACGATTCAGTTTTCTTCAACCGGTTATGGTGTCAAGGAGATAGGCTCTATCACTGTTTCTTCGGGAGGTTCTGTGAAGATTAACAACAAAATGACTGTTGAGGCTAAAGGCCTTAAGGAGGTTATTAAGGTGGCCTATAAACAACCCGTTGTTAGTAAAATTACCGCTGTCGGTTCTGACAAAATTGAAAGAGCTCCTACAAGAAATATCTTAGATATGGCGTCTTTAGGGCCTAATGTGCAACAAACGCGTAATGGCGGTGAGCTGCGCATTGGTGGTGCTCGTGGTGATGGTACGGTATATATGTTGGATGGTCAGGTTATTCAAGGTGCGGTTACCCCTGCACAGGGAACTGTAGAGCAATTGCAAGTGTTTTCTTCAGGTATTCCTGCCAACCTTGGTGATGCTACCGGTGGTGTGGTTTCGATCACATCCAAAGGCTTAACCAACAAATTGAAAGGAAATGTACAAGCACAACATTCTGTAGACGGCTATAATCAAAATTTGGTCAATGCTTCTTTCACTGGCCCATTGGTGTCTCGTATGCGTGATGGTGTAAAGCAGCCTATTTTGGGTTTCTTGGCGGGTATCGATTATCAATATGACCAAGACGACAATCCAACCTTTATCAAAAACCCTGTTTTGAAATCTGATGTTTTGAAAAGACTTCAAGACAATCCGCTGACCTTGGTAAACACTTCTAATGGTAATGTAATGTTGCCTTCAAGTAACCAAGTAAGTAAAAATGATTTCGTATTGCAAAAGCAACAATTGAACAACTCTACAAGTACAGTAAGATTCAATGGTAAATTGGATTATGCCGTAAATTCAAATATTAACGTAACGGCAGGCGGTAGTTTTAATTATAACAATAGCGAAGTATATAGTAGAGCAAATTCCTATTTTGCTCCAGAAGCGATACCCACTCAAATTGGTGCCACTTATCGTGGTTATCTAAGGTTCAAACAATCTTTCAACAGCAAAAATACATCTGGATCTGGCGATAGCGCAAAGCGTGCTGTTATTTCTAATGCATTCTATACCGTTCAGTTGGATTATCAATTAACCACATCTAGAACGGAAGACCCTAATTTTAAACGCAATCTTTTTGATTACGGATATGTGGGTAAGTTCACTCAGTCTCGTGTCCCTATATATCAGTTTGGTGAAGATTCATTGAGTGGTCGCAAGGCTGTTATCCTACAAACGCTCGATGCGGTAAATGGTATTACTTTTGACCCTTCAGATAAAAACAGGATTTTAGCAAATTACACCAGAAATGTATACCAAAATGC
>JAIXWS010000012.1 GCA_027491165.1 Sphingobacteriales bacterium
ATTACTATTTGTATGATTATGACCTCTATTCTATTTGCCTACTATATGTTTATACATAGGGTTAATACAGTAGCCATAATGGGTTATTTACTGGTATTTCTCACTATTGAATCATCCTTTTTAATCGCCAACCTTAAAAAATTCCCTCACGGTGGTTATGTAACATTAGTTGTAGCAGGCTTGCTTTTCTTGTGCATGTTTGTTTGGTACCGTTCAAGAAAAATCAAGAATAGATATGTAGAGTTTGTAAAATTAGACGATTATGTAGGGATCTTACAAGAATTGAGTAATGATAAAACCATACCCAAATACTCTACCCACTTGGTGTACCTTACCAGTGCAGATAACCCTAAGGAAATAGAGCATAAAATAATTTATTCTATTCTCATCCGTAAACCCAAACGTGCAGATATCTACTGGTTTGTCCATGTCAATGTAATGGACGACCCCTATACCATGGAATATTCAGTTGAAACAGTAATTCCCAATGAAATCATCAGAATTGAATTTAGATTAGGATTCCGTGTAGATCAGCGGATCCAAATGATGTTTAGAAAAGTGGTAGAGGATATGGTGAACAACAAAGAGGTCAATATTGTTAGCCGTTACGAATCCTTGAGTAAAAACAATGTAAAAGGAGATTTCAGATTTATTGTAATTGAAAAATTCCTCTCTTTAGAGAATGAATTACCCCTTTACGAACGGTTGATTATGCGTGGCTATTTCTTCCTCAAAAAATATAGCCTATCCGAAGAAAGAGGTTTTGGATTGGATCCTTCAGATGTAACTTTAGAAAAATTCCCTCTCATCATCAAACCTTCTAGCTTTTCAAAACTTGTAAGAAAGGACTAAATTGCTGCATATCCAATAGAAAAGTAGCAGAAAACGGAAATATTGGCACATAAAAATAAAATAAGCAGACATAATGTCTGCTTATTTTATTTGGTCTATAATTTGAAAAATGAAGAGCAAACAAACAATTCATTCTATAATTTAAAACCAACAAAATTATGTACCACAAAACAAGATTACACAGCAGACCCGTTCATTTTGCAAACCTATTAGAAGGATTAATGAACCCAGAATTAAGCTCTACAGAACACAAACTAAAGCACAATGCTTTGGTAAACATTCTTGAAAATGAGCAGCAATATCAATTACAAATTGTAGCGCCCGGACTTAAAAAAGAAGATTTCAAAATAGAGGTTGAAAACGACAAAATGAATATTTCTTTTGAACAAGAGAATACAACCACCGGAATACAGGAAAAATGGATCAGACAAGAGTTTAGCATGTCATCCTTCAAGCGTAGTTTTAGTCTCAACGAAAAGATTGACAGCTCAGCCATACAAGCTATTTATGAAAACGGTATACTGAATGTACACTTACCTAAAAAAGAAAAAGAAGCAGTTAAAACTCATTCGATTGCTGTGCAATAGCTGAATAAAAAACCTAAAAAAAAAGCGTTGATGAATACTTCATCAACGCTTTTATTATTGTAATAAACAAGACTAAAAAAAATAGAATAACTTAAGAATTAGGCATTGATTTCTTGAGAATCCTTACGCGCCACTCGATCTTCGGCCATTACTATTCGAGCCAACAATACCAATGAAATAAATAGTGGGCCTAACATATAATATCGGAAAGCAAAAGGCCCCAACATATAGAACCCAATAATGCTTGCATACAGCATTCCTAGTAAAATATCATAAAAGCTCGCACGACTCTTATTTTTTCTATACCAAAACAAACCAAAGAACAATAAAAACAACATCGTAGCTGCTTGTATCATCCTAGCTATAAAAACCTTGTGCGATGGGCTTCCCTTCACTATTAAGTCAATTGAATTCCCAAAATAAACACCCCATTCAAAACTATATTTATGCTCACTCCAATCGGCAATAGCAGCATTGTTGTGATAGGCCAAACTATCTACTAAAAGTGAAGGATTGTCAAATAAAAATGGATACACAAAAACAAGAAACACTATCAATAAAACGAAACCTAAGGAAAGTGCCGTTTTTATAAAACCCTTTTGAAACAATAAAAGCAAGAAAAAAAGCGGCAACCAAAAAACCAATGTATACCGTGATAATAAACATAAAATAATGCCCAGAATAACCATCACAAAATTCTTTTGCATCAAAGCAATGGCCAAAAAAAAGTAATAGGCTGCAATAACCGTTTCGAAGGTAATCGCAATATCAGATCCTGCTTTTTTGATAAAAACATAAACAATTCCAGTAGGAAGAAGGGTCAACAAAAGAGGAAACAAATTATTCTTTTGTTTGCCAACAATAAGAAACACAAAAATCAAACAAACAAGTACCAACAATAGCAAACCAGCCCAGCGCGGGTCTTTACCAAAAATTCTTGAAATACCTATAGGCAGCCAATGAAAAGGCATATAAGCAGGATAGGCTGTATGCAAAGGAAAGGCAATGGGTTGATAAGGCGTTTCGCCTAAAGCAAATAAATCATACTGACGAATAATAAGCGGCAATACATCCGAATATTGAATCACATCCGGAATTAAATATTGACTGAATAAAGAACGAACAGCGGGTATGCACAAGGCAAATAGACATATACTTAAGGCAAGGGCATAGAATTTAGAAGACAGATTGACCTTGTCAAGGTTAAAAGATTTAAAATCGGTATAAAGAATACTAGTAAAAAAGCAATAAGCAAGACCAAAATAGGCAATAAACAGTCCATAAGGATTGAGGAATTGCCCAAAAATATCTTTACCCCAAAGCACAAAAAATACCTGAAGAACAAAAAACAGAATACTAAGGGGCACTAATCTTCTCATGATACAAAAATGAAACAAAAATTGATTATTTCCTATAAATACAGTTACAGTAACAAAACAAAAAAACCCTTGTCTAATGGACAAGGGTTTTTTAAATAAATATGGCATCTACCTACTCTCCCGCATTGTTGTGCAGTACCATCGGCCATAAGGGGCTTAACTTC
>JAIXWS010000128.1 GCA_027491165.1 Sphingobacteriales bacterium
AGCGGAGCATCTACCTCATCGAGGATACAGAATGGCGCCGGCTTAATGAGGTAAATGGCAAACAAAAAGGCCGTTGAGGTCAAAGTCTTTTCTCCGCCCGATAATTGAGTGAGGGTACTAGGGCGCTTGCCTTTGGGTTGGGCGTAAATTTCAATGCCACTATCGGCCACATTATCCGGGTCGGTAAGGCGTAAGTCTGCTGTATCTTCTTCGGTAAAGAGTGCTTTAAATACCACTTGGAAATTCTCACGTACTTTATCAAAGGTTTCTTTAAACTTAGTATTAGCAGTGAGTTCTACTTCTTCAATGGTGGCTAACAAAGAGTCTTTGGCATTCACGAGGTCCGTCTTTTGCTCCACAATAAAGTCATGGCGCACTTTCATCTCGGTATAAGCCTCAATAGCTGTAGGGTTTACCTCGCCCATATTCTCGAGGCGCTTTTTCATTTTCTCTGCTTCGGCATTTAGCTCTTCCACGCTTTGTTCGCCTGTGCGGTCTTGGTCGAGTATTTCTTCCAGATCTACTTTAAACTCAACACTCAAGCGTTCCTTCATCCCGGCCAGCTGCAGTTTCATTTCGTTAAGCTTGTCTTTGATGCCATTGAGGATCGTTTCGGCTTGTTCTTTTTCGCGGCGCTTTTGGTTCAGCTTGCCTTCTTCGGCGTTGACGGTATTGCGTAATTCGTAGAAAAGACGGTCGGTTTCGGCCAATATTTTTTCATCGGCTTCACGCTTACGCATCATATCGATGAGTTCTGTATCGCCAAAATTCAGTTTGCCCGAAGCTTCTGAAATTTGTTGTGAGGTCTCTTGTAATTGTATTTTGTTGGTCTCGATTTGTCCTTTTAATTCAGTCAGCTTGCTATTGCGGTAATTTAGATCTTGTTGCAAGGTTTCGGCTTTGGCCTGCTGCTTCAGGAATTCGATATTATGCTGATTGTATTGCTGCGTGGCCATATTGTAATCCAGCTCAACGGCCTTGAAATCGGCTTCTGCCGCGGCAATACGGGCTTGCAAGGCTTGGAAAGCTGCAATAATTTCATCGAGCTCACCACGGGTGTTGCTGATGTTATCTTGGGTATCTTCTAACTGCCCTTGCAGGTCTTCGAGGCGTTTATTACTTGTTTCGTTGCTTTGTTCGAGGTGCTCCATACGGTTGGACAAACCGATGATATGATTGCTTAAACGATTGAGGTCGTTTTTGGTTTGCTCAATAGCTTTGTCATTCAGTTCTGAGTTGAATCCAGCAATTAAATTTTGTGTTTCACTGATTTGGCTGCGTAAGGTATTGGTGGATATCGTCAGGGTTTCAATCTCTTTAGCTAAGCGTTCTAGGTTCTTTGCACGACCAATTTTGTTGCCCTCAAAGGATCCGATAGAACCGCCGCTCAGGCTGTATTGTCCCACGCGCATTTTTCCTGAAATGTCAACAACAACTATATCTTTGGATACAGCCATTTTTTGCAAGTCACTTCCTTCGGTAGCGATATATACATTGCCTAATAAATGTTTGGCAAGCGGGGCATATTGTTCGTCGAAACTCAATACGCTGAGTGCAGGAATAGCGCTTTCCATTTTTTCTGCTGTAGTTTCTTTTGCTGCCTTAGCAAAATGATCAAGCACAAAGAAATTAGCTTTGCCTTTTTTGTTGGTTTCTAAAAGATGAATGGCTTTTGCCGCTTCGTCAATATTGTCGACAAGGTAGTAATTGAGGTAATGGTCTAATACGTTTTCAATGGCAGTGCGGTACTCATTTTGCACCACAAAGACATCCGATAGTAGAGGTGCTTTATTGTTCCATTCTTTGTTTTTGCTCAAGAATTTGATGCTATCTGGATAGCCTTCCAAGCTTTCTACCAAAGATTTGAGCAGATCGTGTTCATTTTTGCGTGAGTCGAGGCTACGATTTTCATCAATCAATTGGCTTCTTAAGGTTTCAATTTGTCCTTGTGATTGAAGGATTTTATTTTTAACTTCCTCGTGACGCGCTTGCATTTCTTGCAAGGCGCTTTGTTTCTCTTTTTGTTCGCCTTCGGCTATATTTTTTTCGTTGTTGATTTGGCTGATTTGGTTGGCACGTTGGGCAATTTCGTCTTGGGTATGCAAGATGCTGCGTTGTATATTCATCACCGAAGAATCGGCAATTGCCACTTTCTTTTCGGCGTCAAATTGGCGACGTTGGTCTTCGAGCATTTCTTTGCGTAAGCCTTCTACAATAGCTCTTTTCTCTTCAAAAACGATTTGTTTATCAGCCACCATATCACGCAATGAGTCTAGCTGCTCGCGGGCATCCTCAAGGGATACTTTTTCTTTTTCGATTAGTGCTTCGGCTTGTGTAATGGCTGTTTGTAGTTCATTCCATTGTGTGTCGGCATTGTTTAAAAAGCTACTTAGATTTCTTTCGCGTTCACGCAAATATTCCAATCGTTGTGAAGCTAATTTCTTTTCATTTTCTAATTGAACGATGCGGCTGTTGAGCTCATTGAACTGCTTTTGCATGCGGCTCAACTCGGTTTCGCGCTCAATCAATTTTACTTTATCGCCCTCAATGGCCGCCTCGCCTGTGGCTACTTCTGCATCTACTTGTGCTTTACGATCTTGCTCAATGTTATGTTGTTCATTAAGCCCCTTATATCGGTCATTAAAATCTTCGAGTGAGGCTTTGGCCAGCTCGATACTCACCAATTTGTATTCGTCTTTGATTTGAAAATAGCGTTCTGCTTTTTTCGCTTGGCTTTCTAGGGTGCGGAGGTTATTGCCTATTTCAAATAATAAATCTTCGATACGGGCAAGGTCTTGTTCGGTGCCTTCTAGCTTTTGCTTGGCTTCTTTTTTTCTCGTTTTATAGATAGAAATGCCGGCTGCTTGTTCTAGCATTCTTCGGCGGCTACCTTCTTTATCTTTGATGATGTCATCCACCATTCCCAGCTCAATAATGGCATAAGAGTCGTTGCTCACACCTGTATCGAGAAATAGATTGTGAATGTCTTTTAGTCGGCAGGCCACATCGTTAAGGCGGTATTCGCTTTCGCCACTTTTATAAAATTTACGGGTAATGGTTACTGTAGTAAATTCGGTGGGCAAAAGATTACGCGTATTCTCAAAAGTGAGAGATACCTCGGCCATTCCAGATGCCGAACGCGTGCGCGAGCCATTAAAAACCAGGTCGTCCAGATTGTCAGAACGCAAGGATTTGATTTTGTGTTCACCTATTACCCATCGGATGGCATCCACAATATTGGATTTGCCACAGCCGTTAGGGCCTACAATGCCAGTAATGGGATGATCCAGTGTAATAACTGTTTTGTCGGCAAAGGATTTGAATCCTTTTATTTCGAGCGATTTTAATTGCAAAGCAAAATTATTTTAAGGGGTAGCAAATTTAGTGTTTTAGATGCATAGTTTATAATATGTTTTGGATTATTTGAGTCTTTTGCAAAATCAAATAGCACTGCTTAAAATACTAAAAATTTCGATGATGCGTTATCTTGCCAATGAAAATTCAAATCTTTATGAAAACCACCCTCACATTTTTTTGGGCATTGCCTATAATGCTTCTCTTTGCTGCTTGTCAAAAAGAGATTCCCACAAAAATGACTGCTTATTTTTATACTACAGATATGCCTAATAATGAAGACGAATATAGGCTTTTTGTTGATGGTGTGGACAAGGGCATATTGCCTTCAATTAATCTGCCCTTTGACTCGGCCAACCCCAATGATAGTATTTTTCGTAGCCAATCACTGAAGCTCGAGTTTATGTCCGGCCCCCATCGATTTGAATCTAGGCTTAATGGCACGCTCATTTGTGCTTCAGAAATGGATTTTTATTTTAAAAAAAGAAAAACGGGTGCTAAGATCTACACGCCCAAAGGTGCGTCTGGAATGAAATCCTACGATAATCCACAAGTTTATCTGGTATGGTTGGCAGCTGAAAAGTAAAAAATTGGAGGGTCAGATAAAAAGGGGCTTTTATCCAAATCAAAAAAGTCACTATGATTTTCCCCTGAAAACTATTAATTTTACGGCTCAAACTTATTTTTATTATGCAATTTCCAGAAGCATTAAAGTACACCAAAGACCACGAATGGATTAAAATCGAAGGCGATGTAGCCACAGTAGGCATTACTGAATTTGCTCAACGTGAGTTGGGTGACATCGTTTTTGTAGATATCGATACAGTGGGCAAAGCATTGCAAACCAACGACGTATTTGGAACAGTAGAAGCTGTAAAAACAGTTTCTGATTTGTTCTTGCCTTTAAGTGGAACAGTTACTGAATTCAATTCATCTTTGGACACAGCGCCCGAAGCGGTAAACCAAGACCCTTATGGAGCAGGTTGGATGGTAAAAATGACCATTGCTAACCAAGCTGAAGTGGCTGATTTGCTTGACGCAGCAGGGTACAAAGCCTTGATAGGAGAATAATTAATGATGATGTGGCAATTATTTACTGCCCAATCTAAACATAAAAAAAGAGCAAAGTTCGCCGCTATTGTGTGGACTTTGCTCATTTTTATTGCCTGTTTTATTCCGGGTAATGAAATACCCCATCTTCGAGTACCTTTTGCTGATAAATGGGTTCATTTTATACTTTTTGGTGGCTTTAGCTTTTTGTGTATGCTGGCAGCGCCAAGTATTCGATGGACTAAATTGGTTTTTATTGGTCTATTGGGTGGCCTCTTTGGCTGGCTAGTAGAAGAGTTACAGGGATTGCTTGCCTTTTTGGGTAGAGCAAAAGATGTATACGATATTTATGCAGATGCCTTTGGTTCGCTTTTGGGTGTCAGCTTATTTTATCTTTTTGCACGTATGGCCCATTCTAAATTATATTGATTAATTTTTCAGAAAAGACATTATGAATCGTATCTATTCCGTTTTCTTATTGTGTGTGTTTTTGGCTTTCGCTTCTTCGTGTAAAAAAGGAGAAGAGCAGAAAACCCCATCTGCCAATCTTTCCAATGGCACCTATTTTTCGATCAAAGATTTTACCAAGGATCAATGGAAAACCTTTCATGGGCAGCCTTATGTATTGCAGCAATACACAACACTCAATGGTAAAACAGATAGTGTGATGCTATCGGCTTTGACGATGAAATGGAGTGCTATTTTCAAAACTTTTTTTGAAGCTGATATAAGTGATCCCAAATTTTTAAATCGTTATGATTTTTCCATGTTTGAAGAGCCGACCACACAAACGAGAACCTTTACCTATACAGCCAAAGAGCCCGAGCTCTATACCCAAAAATTACAAATAGCAGCAGATATCGAACACAATAAAATTCGAAATATTTTTATCGAAACAAAGAAGGAGACTTTTTGGAACAGTGAAACCCAAAAATTGCTGTATTCCCCCGTTCATGTAATCCAAATCCAACAGCATAATGACCCGCTTATTGGTCGACAAAAAGAGCTGGTAATTACCTACAAGTTTCAATAGATAGCTCAGTACTTGATGCACTTATGACCAAAGAGGAATTTAGTGAAATTGCTAGCTCTATCCCGCATCAGCCGGGAGTGTACAAGTATTATGATGAAGTAAAGGAGCTGTTATATATTGGCAAAGCAAAAGATCTGCGCAAGCGTGTAAGCTCTTATTTTTACCGCTCTGTAGATAATCGTAAAACCTTGATTTTGGTTGCCCAAATTAGGCATATTGAATATACGGTTACGGATAATGAGCATGATGCTTTTTTGTTAGAAAGTTCACTCATCAAACATTATCAACCCCGATATAATATCGAGCTCAAAGACGATAAAAGCTTCCCTTTTATTGTGATTAAAAATGAACGATTCCCTCGTGTTTTTTTTACACGACACATGATTCGTGATGGCAGTGAATACATTGGCCCTTTTACCTCTGTTTTTGCCGCGCGCGAGTTGTTAGATTTAATCAAAGAAAATATTCCATTGCGCAATTGCTCCCTTAATCTGAGCGAACAAAATATCAATAAGGGCAAATTCAAAGTATGTCTCGAATATCATTTGGGTAATTGTAATGGTCCTTGCGAAGGATATCAAACCGCTGAGGATTACAATGAAAAGCTACAGTACATCCGCAATATCCTAAAAGGAAATATTGCTGTAGTGTTGAAAGGTTTAAAAACCGAGATGATGCAATTGGCTGGTGCTATGGAATTTGAAAAGGCCGAAATTATTAAACATAAAATTGCGGCTCTGCAGCATTACCAACAAAAATCAACAGTTGTAAATCCAAAGCTCAACAATATTGATGTGGTGTGCATTTTGAGTGATGAAAAGCTTGCTTTTGTGCATTTTATGATGTTGCAAAATGGCACCATTATCTATGCCAATACTACCAAAATCGATAAGAAATTTGAAGATGAAACAGATGCTGATATTCTAGCATTGGCTTATGCTCATTTCCGCGAAAGGTTCAATTCTGTAGCTACAGAGGTGATCGCATCTATGGAGATTAATTTGCCACATGCAGAGTTGAAATTGACTGTTCCCAAATTGGGCGACAAGAAAAATTTGCTGGAGATGGGTTTGAAAAATGCCCTCATTTTCCGTGATGAGTTAAAGCGAAAAAATGCTTTGATGTTGGAAACAGCTAGCGATGAAAAGAACATTCAAACCCTTCAAGAACTTCAAGAGGTCTTGCATTTACCCCAATTACCCAAACATATTGAATGCTTTGATAATTCTAATTTTCAAGGTTCTTATCCAGTAGCTGCTATGGTTTGTTTCCGTAATGGGGTATCGAGTAATAAAGAATACCGACATTTTAAAATAAGAACCGTAGAAGGGATTGATGATTTTGCTTCGATGACTGAAATTGTTTATCGCCGATACAAGAGGCTCATTGATGAAGCAAAGCCCTTGCCACAGCTAGTCATTATTGATGGCGGAAAGGGTCAATTGGGGGCAGCGCTTAAGAGTATTCAACAATTGGATTTGATGGGCAAAATGACCATTGTGGGCTTGGCAAAAAGGGAGGAGTCTATTTTCTTCCCAGGTGATCAAACACCCTTGCAATTGCCCTATGATAGTCCTGCACATTTATTGGTTCGCCGCATTCGCGACGAAGTACATCGATTTGGCATAACATTCCACCGACAGTTGCGCAGCAAAGGAACCATCAAAAATGAGTTGGAAGAGATACCGGGTATTGGTGATAAAACGGCAACAGATTTGTTGCAAGAATTTAAAAGTGTGAAAAAGATTAAAACACTTACCGAGCGGGAGCTAACTCGAATCATTGGCGCTTCAAAAGCCAATATCGTGTGGCGTTATTTTAATGAGGCAGAATAATGCGCACTTACAAATGTTAGTCCAACAAGAATTGCGATTAAAGTAAATACAAAAAACAAACGCCAAAAGTCAGCAGGTTCTTAAAAAAACAATGCCTACTATTACACTCCCAACAGCACCAATTCCTGCCCACACTGCATAAGCAATGGCCAATGTTTAGTGTTTAATAGCTAGTGCGATTTATATTGTTGTCAACTTTTAAAAGCAAATGCTTAATATTTAAGAGGCAGCACTAGCATATTGCAAGGCCTGCATTAAACATTAAGCATTCAAAATTCATCATTCAATTATTCCGCCCAACTCATGATATAGTCATCGTCTTCAATATCCTTGGCATAATCAGTCATTAATAAAGGATGGAAGGTATCTACCATCACCGCCAATTCGGGTGTTTCTTTTTTGCCAATACTTTTCTCTACAGCGCCTGCGTGTGGCCCATGGGGAATACCGCTTGGGTGTAAGGTTATCATCCCGCGTTCTACATGTTTCCGGCTCATGAATTCGCCATCAACATAATACAATACCTCATCGCTATCGATGTTGCTATGGTTGTAAGGTGCTGGTATGGCATCAGGGTGATAATCATATAGGCGTGGTACAAATGAGCAGATTACAAAGTTGTGCGCATCAAAGGTTTGGTGCACAGGTGGTGGCTGATGCACTCTTCCGGTAATGGGTTCAAAATCGTGGATGCTAAATGCATAAGGGTATTCGCAACCATCCCAGCCCACCACATCAAAGGGATGTGTACCATACCAGATAGGATAAAGTAGCCCTTTCTTTTTGACACTAACTAAGTATTCACCTTTTTCATCAAAGGTTTGCAGGTCTTGAGGCTTGCGTACATCGCGCTCGCAGAAGGGCGCGTGTTCGAGCAATTGGCCATACTTACTGAGGTATCTTTTGGGGAAAGTTATGGGACTAAAGGAGTCAACAATAAACAAGCGATTGGCCTCGGTTTCTAATTCGATTTGGTAAATCGTTCCTCGAGGGATAACTAAATAATCGCCATAGGCAAAAGGAATTTGACCATATTGAGTTTTGAGTGTGCCCTTGCCTTCGTGAATGAAAATCACTTCATCCGAATCTGCATTTTTATAAAAATGATTACCCGTCAAGCCCTTTGTAGGCGCAGCTAGAGAGATGTGACAGTCGTTGTTGAAAAGCACAACTTTTTTGCTTTTCAAAAAATCGGCTTCAGGTTTTATTTTAAAACCTTGATAGCTGCGATGCTTGAGGATGTTATCGGTGGCTGCTTTTGGAGCAATATCGATGGGCTCTTCCGTGCGGATAATCATTGTTGGTGGATGCACATGATACAACAAGGAATAGTTAGAAGAAAAACCTTCTGTACTGAATAATTGCTCGGAATATAATCCACCATCTTCCTTTCTAAATTGGGTATGTCGCTTATGAGGAATTTTGCCCAGGCTGTAATAATGTGCCATAATATTTGAGTTGAATAAAATTATTTTGTTCAAAGATAAAATTAAAAATTCTACCAATCATTGCTTAGTCGCTTGCTCATCCCATCTTTGATTTTGGCTAAGCAGAATGCTTCTATTTCATCAATTGCTATGGGGCTCTTTTTAAAGGGCCATTGGTATAAAAAATTATCTGTGGTGTCGATGGTTAGGTTGCCGTGACGCAAAATGACGCGCTCTATTTCTGACCATTGCAGTTGTTTGCGTCGGGCATTATGGGGCAACAAAATACCGGTTTCTTCAATATGGATCAGTAGTATTTCATTCAATTTTTGCTCATGAAAAATGGCGTAGGCATTAGCCAATGCTAATACCGCTGTTATGCCCGCTGCTAGCCACCATTGCGATAGCAAAAATAGTATTGATAGGAGGGACGCGTCTACTACATGGGCCACTCGAACAATTTTATTATTTGCTGGTCCTTTTAACCACTGTCCTTTAAAAAACACAAGATAGAGCACCAGTAAGCCATTCATAAAACTGAGTGTTGCCAATAGGGTAATGGGTATAATCGTCGCATGGAAAACGGTCTTTATCCATTGGGCATCGCCTACTAAAAAGGTAAGTCCCCCGATGCCCAATAAGGCAAAGCCCGTAATGAGGTGCAAAGAAGTTGTTTGGTGCTTCTTTTTGCTTTGTGCTGCTAATTCGATGGTGTAACTCATAAACTTTCTTCTTCGGTGCTGCTCGCTTCGTATAATTTTACTTCAAAATCCTTGGATGATTTGCCATTTTCTCCTTGTATCTGCAATGTTCCTATTGCAGCTAATTCGCGCAAACGCCATGCTAGGTAGAGGTCTCCCGTAGGAATAATATTTTCTTTGCCGATAGCAGCCTGTATTATTTTCTGGCTTTTTTGAAAGCTATTGCTGCATTGAGCTAACAGTTGATTGTCATAAAAATCCACAGCTTGATTTTTTATCAGTTTTCCCCCAGCCATTGTCCGGATAGCGGCATTATGGGCTTGTAGTTGCTTCCATTCATAAAGGTCTACTTCGATTTCAGAAGCTGTAACGGGGCGTGCTAGTTTTGTTGCTTTGACAATTTCTTTAGTACTGAGTTCAGCAATACTTTTTGGGAAATATAATTTACCCAAGTCATTTAGAAAGGGCAGTCCAGCTATATTGACAACCATAAATCTTCCGCTATGTTTGCTGAGGTAATATAGCAGCCAATAGTAAGCGCAAACATCAGCCGGCAAAGGTGCTATCCAAAACCAAGCAACAATGCTATCATCCTCGTACATTTTCTTTGAAATGTCTAATAAGCGCTCCATGTCATCCAAGATGATTTCCTGCTTTTCATTAGGTAAGATTTCTTGCCAAAAAGCAGCACGCATGTCACTAAAATTCTGCCCTTCTTCTTTGGTTATTGGCCCAATGTTTAAAATATCTTTTAAGACGATAACGCTTGCGTCTTCTTGGTCTGCAAATGCTGCTAATAAAGGTTTTGCGGCCAAATCGCCAACTACAAAATGGTAGATCATAATTTATTTTTTCTGTTGCTCTTTTTCAATATCCACTACATGTTCCCATCCCGATTTCATGATAATGGTATTGGTGTAAGGGTAGACTGTTTCGGGTTGGCGATTTGATTTTAATTCGCCAGTTGTCCACTCACCATCACCATTTTCATCTTTTATAATCATCAAATTATAAGCACCGGGAGCTAGTAGTTTGAGTTTGACATTGGGCCTTGAAATGCTGTCAAGATAAAAAGTTTCATTATCTTTTTTGATTTGGAGTAAATAGTTTTTACCGACATATTTTTTGGGTACATTAATATCTAATTTCCCATAATCTTCATCCGATTTAGTTCGGAAAATATACTTTGAAGGCATGCTTGATTCCTGATTTATATCCCTCGCAAAACCTTTGAGTAAACGAACAGTGTACACGGAATTATAGCGCCAATTCGGCAAAATACTCAGCTTCCTTCTACTCGAATCTAATCTTATTTTGAACTTTGTTTCTATTTCTATTCCACTACTATCAAAGCTAAGGGCTATTCGGTCTGCATTGAATGTATCTAAGGGTCTAGAGAAAAAAACGACTATAGGTTCTGTGATGTCTTGGCTGCGCTTAGTAATAGCAGTGGTGTCAATAAGGGCAGTATAACTAAAGGTTTTGGCATCTAAACTGGGCATTGCACTTGCCTTTCTGTTTTCTGTTGCCAGCATTTTTGATTTTCTTTTTTGCTCGGGCAGCTGGGTGCTATCCTTTTTGGGTCGACTAGTATCGGGTATTTCTTTGAATAGAGATAGGCTAATGGGCAAAGTATCTTTATTCGGCTGGTACACCTGGTCTGAGAAGGCAACATATTCATCGTCGGTATCAAACCTAAGATTGTCATTGGTCTCTTTTAATGCAAATATTCTAAAAGTCCTATCGGGCAAACCCTTTAAACTAAACTCACCTTTGTTATTGGCCAGGCTAAGGTACAAGGGCTTCTTTTTGGACACAACATCCAATGAATCTGTAGCATCGTACAGCAATACTTTTACCCCACCAGTGCTATCTAAGCTCCCTTTCGCTGCATCGAAAATTTTGCCTTTGATCGTCAAGGAATCAAACCAGGCGCCTGTGCTGAATACAAAAGATGGTCCGCTGTAGGGATTTCCCTCATGTAGGTCTTTAATAGCCTTGCCGAAAGAAAGGGTGTAGGTTGTATTCTTTTGTAATAGACTATCCTCGATTTTTAAAATGACCGTCTTGCCAATGGCTATTATACTCGGATTTTGTGCTAAGATGGGCGATACAGTGATCTCTTTGGCGGCATCTCCAATACTTACATATTCATTAAAGCGCATTTCGATGCGGTTGACCCTAGTGTTGAGCAAAGAATCATTGGGTTTAGTAGTCAATAATTGGGGGGCTGTGGTATCGGTTTTGCCTCCGGTGGGGGGTATAATATTAGCACATCCGCCCAGAAGGGCAAGCAAAAAAAAGATACTCAGTATTGATATAAGGGATTTGTGCATCGAGGAGCAAATTTAGCATTTGTTTTGTGATACCTATTCAGCTCTATGATTTATGTTTGTAAAAAATAAAAAGAAAATGAAAATTTTGTTCTCTTCCCTACTCGTAAGTGCCTTGTTGATGATGAGTACCGTATACGCCGGTGGCAAGGATGCTAGCATTCATGGGTTTAAAGTTGCTGGCCTCGAAGGGGGTACTATCGATTTTGCGCAATTTAAGGGTAAAAAAATATTGATTGTGAATACCGCATCAGAATGTGGATACACCGTTCAATACGAAGGATTGGAAAAACTATACAAAGCCAATAAAGGTAAATTGGTCATTGTGGGATTCCCAGCCAATAATTTTGGTGGACAAGAGCCCGGTAATAATGCGACTATCGCAGGTTTTTGCAAAAAGAATTTTGGTGTTAGTTTTCCCATGGCTGCCAAAATATCTGTTAAGGGCGCCGACCAAGCAGCCATTTATAAATGGCTTACCCAAAAAGCCCTAAACGGGGTGCAAGATGCCGAGGTAAAATGGAATTTTCATAAATTTCTAATGGATGAAAAGGGTAAATTGATAGCGGTCTTCCCCTCTTCTGTAAAACCAGAGGGTCCAGAAATAAAAGCTGCATTGGCGAAATAATGAGCTTTATTGGTTTTTTGTAGTTAAAATATTGTGCATTTATCAGGTACACTGCATTAATTTTGCCGAATGAATAAGACTTTGATCATTACCGGCGGTGCTGGTTTTATTGGTTCGCACGTGGTGCGTCTGTTTGTCCATAAATATCCTGATTATAAAATCATCAATCTGGATGCCCTTACCTATGCGGGCAATTTGGAGAACCTCACTGATATTGAACATGCGGCCAATTATACCTTTGTAAAAGCCGATATTACCCATGAGCCAGAGTTAAGAGCTGTTTTTGAGCAATATCGCCCTGATGCCATTATACATCTTGCCGCCGAAAGTCATGTAGACAGAAGCATTACGGATCCAAACGCATTTATACAAACCAATGTAATGGGCACCGCTAATTTGCTTAACCTTGCGCGTGAATATTGGACCTTAAATCCTGCACATACTCATGGTCATTTCCCCGACCGCAAAGAATTAAGCAATCTTTTTTACCATGTCTCTACAGACGAAGTATATGGTAGCTTGGGCGAAACCGGTTTCTTTTTAGAAACAACACCTTACGATCCACAGTCGCCCTATTCAGCATCCAAAGCGGCTTCTGATCATTTAGTGCGTGCTTATGGTAATACCTATGGCTTGCCTTTTATGCTGTCTAATTGCTCCAACAATTATGGCCCCAACCATTTTCCAGAGAAGTTGATTCCCTTATGCATTTCTAATATAATCAACGAAAAGCCATTGCCTATTTATGGTGATGGAAAATACACCCGCGATTGGCTTTTTGTGATCGATCATGCGATAGCTATTGATGCTATTTTTCACCATGCCAAAGTAGGCGAAACCTATAATATTGGTGGATTTAACGAATGGCAAAATATTGATCTTGTGCGCGAATTGATCAAACAAATGGATGAAAAATTAGGGCGCCCTGTTGGTTATTCTGATCGATTAATTACCTATGTAAAAGACCGTCCAGGTCACGACAAGCGTTATGCTATTGATGCCCATAAATTAAAAAATGAATTGGGCTGGACACCCTCTGTCACTTTTGAAGAGGGTTTGGGAAAGACAATTGATTGGTACTTGAGTAACGAAGCCTGGCTAAAAAATGTTACAAGTGGTGCTTACCAAAAATATTATGAAGGGCAATACCATAATTAATCCTTCCCGAGCTGCACTCATCAAATGAAAATTTGGACCAAAATAGAATGGGCAATAATAGTTGCAGCCACGGTGTTGCTGCTTTTATTGCTCATTTTGTTTGCTTTTAGCCATCCACATTCTGACGATTTTTCCTATAATTCTTTTTTGGCTCAGAAGGGCTATTGGGGTGCCTCTCAATTTGTATACCAATACAGTGGTGGTCGTTTTTTTTCAAGTATACTCATTTTTTTTAGCCCATTAGTTAAGGGCAATATAGCGGGCTATCAATGCTTAACGGCTGCTTATTTTCTTGTTTTCGTACTCAGTCTTTTTTTCTTTGTGCAATTGTTGTTGCGTCAATATGTTCCTTTCAAAAGTCTTATTTTTCTTTATTCTTTTTTACTGCTTTCTATTGGTTCTTTTTTACCCAATTTACATGAATTCGCCTATTGGCTTTGTGCCGAGGCTACCTATTTGTCGGCAGCAACTTTGTGGTTGTGGGCCATAGTCATGCATGTCAAACTAGCAAATCAACCTAATGGGAAAAAGAGTTGGTTGTGGCTGTTATTGAGCCTCAATACCTTTGCCTTAGTGGGTTGTAGCGAGGTGGGAATGATGCTGAATTTTGTCCCCCTAACAATCCATTTTTTGTATCGACGCCAATTTGGAATGCTCAAAAACAAAGGATTTTGGCTTTCTACAATTGCTTTTCTGGCAATAGTTGTCATCGTTAGTTTATCTGGGGGTAACCATAATCGTTATCAGCAATCGCCATTTTCGGGCAGTATGGTATTAGCTGTTTCAGGAGGTACTTATGCAGCAGTATTTTGCTTGAGTAAATGGGCTATTATTTTTATGCCCTTGGTTTGTTTTTATATTTTATTTTTTGGTCATCGATTACAAAATTGGTCTGCCAAAACCAGTCAGCTCCATTTTTTTACTGCAAAAAAAGTGCTCATCAGTAGTTTGGTTTTCTTTTGGATTTGCCAAATTGCAGTTGTGTATGTAAGTGGTAGTACACCAGAAATGAGGTTTGAGAATGTTCTGTTTATTTTTTTGTTACTGGCTTTTCTTTTTGCTGCACAATTAATGATGCAGGAGCAATCTGAATTTTTTGAGATGCTCAAAGGCAGCTTGCACAGGGGATTCAAAACACTGTCTTTTATTTACCTAGTGTGCATTTTTTTAGTGATACCCAACAATGCGGTTCATGCATTATGGGATGTGGTGTCGGGAAATGCAGCGCAGTACAATAAAGATCACCAAAAAAGATACAGCTACATTCATCAGCAAAAAGCTGACCTTATTGTTGTACCGGCTATTTCTGTTCATCCTCAACTCTTGTATTATCAAACGCTTTCTTGTAGCCCTATTCCTGAACATCAGGATGTGGTTCGCATTGCTTTTGCAGAATATTTTGGCAAAAAATGGATATATGAGTATCCTTGCAATTCAGAAAGTAATAACTATTCGATCAAAGAACTTCTGAAACAAAAACGGGAACAGTTTTTTTCGAAAGAGAGTAAATAAATGATATAAATTTATGAAGGGAATTATTCTTGCCGGTGGCTCGGGAACACGTCTTTATCCATTGACTATTGCAGTTAGTAAACAGTTAATGCCTGTGTATGATAAGCCAATGATCTATTATCCATTGAGCACATTGATGCTGGCGGGTATTCGCGAAATATTAATTATCACCACGCCAGAGGATCAGGCTGGTTTTAAAAAATTATTAGGGGATGGCAGTCAGATTGGCTGTCGTTTTGAGTATGTTGTGCAGCCCAGTCCAGATGGTCTCGCTCAAGCCTTTATCTTAGGCTCAGATTTTATTGGAAATGCTCCTGTTGCACTCATTTTAGGCGATAATATTTTTTATGGCTCTGGCATGGGTACTTTTCTAAAAACCAAAACAAATCCGAATGGTGCAGTCGTTTTCGCTTATCAAGTGCAGGATCCTGAGCGCTATGGGGTAGTAGAATTTGATAAAGATTTTAAAGCCAAGAGCATCGAAGAAAAACCCCTACAACCCAAATCTAATTATGCGGTACCGGGTCTTTATTTTTACGATAATGATGTAGTAGCTATCGCTAAGGCCACCAAGCCCTCTCCGCGCGGGGAGCTAGAGATAACCGATGTCAATAAAACCTATCTAGAAAAGGGCAAACTTGAAGTAGGCGTATTGCATCGGGGTACAGCTTGGCTAGATACAGGCACCTTCGACTCGCTCATAGAAGCAGGCGAATTTATAAATGTTATAGAGAAGCGCCAAGGAATGAAGATTGGTTGTATTGAGGAAATAGCCTACCGTAATGGCTGGATTAATGATGCGCAAATGCAGTCTTTGTCTGATAAATACTTTAAAAGTGGATATGGTGTTTATCTAAAAAAGTTGATTGGGCACATCTAAAAAAATATAGCGTCTATCTGTAAAAGGCTCGTGTATTCTGTATACGAGCCTTTTTTGTTGAGATACTATTATTCTAAACTATTGACTGACAAATATTGCCTATCTCGTTTTAAGGAGAAATTCAATATCTTCACAAAATTAATTTTACCTTACATGAGAATAATATTATTTGCTGCAATAGCCTTGTGCTTTGCTCAAAGCGTTTGTGCACAAGAAAATAATCTTCCTATAAATGTGCTGGGTCGAACATTTAACACCCATAACTATTTTGAAATTACGAAAGAATTAGATGCTTATTGGGATAGTAATCCCCAAAGAGATGAAAAAGGATCGGGTAATAAACCCTATCAGCGCTGGAAAGAACATTGGAAGCATTACCTTAATGAAGATGGCACCTTAATGACTTCTGCACAAATTGCCCAGCAATTTGTAAATGCTCGTAAAGCTACAAAACCCAAAACAGGCTTAACATTTGCAAAAACCACAGCCCTTGACGAAAGTGATTGGAAACCACTAGGCCCCTATTCCCACACTAATAAAGGTTCGTGGAGTCCTGGCCAAGGCCGTGTAAATATTACCCTTGTTGACCCCAGTAACCCAAATACTATTTATGTAGGTACACCCAATGGTGGACTTTGGCGGAGCAAAAACAGTGGCACCACTTGGCAGCCACTAACTGATACTTTGCCTTCTATTGGCGTATCAGGTATTGCCATTGACCCCACAAATTCTAACATTATTTACATTTCTACTGGAGATGAAGATGGTTCTGACTCCTACACAAATGGGATTTATAAATCTATGGATGGAGGTTTAACTTGGAATCAATTAAGCTATCCATTTGCACCCAACTCTGATGCTGGTGAAATATTGATTAATCCGAAAGACCGCAATATGCTTTGGGTGGTAGGTTCAAATGGATTATACAAAACCCTTGATGCAGGCCTTACTTGGACCAGAAAAATTACCAAACAATGTAAAGAAATTCGATTGAAACCCAATAATCCGAATACATTGTATGTAGTACAAAGGGATGGTACAACAACCAGCATTTTACGATCAACTGATGCCGGTGAAAATTTTACAGTAGTCGATACTTTTTTAAATGCTGGACGCACCATGATTGATGTTACACCAGCCGACTCTCAATATCTTTATGTTTTAGTAGCGAAGTCTAACAATACCTACCGAGGTATTTGGCGTTCTACTGATGGTGGTGCAACATTTACCGCACGCAATACCACTACCACTGCTGTTTTTGGATCTACACAAGCCTATTACGATTTAGCATTGGCCGTTTCGCCCACCAATAAAGACCTGATTTTTACAGGATGCTTGGATGTTTGGAAATCTACAAATGGAGGAACAACCATGACAAAGGGTGCCTCATGGAGCGACCCTAACAATAAAGCTTATACCCATGCTGATATTCATGACCTAAAATTTTATAACAATAAACTTTATTGCGGTTCTGATGGAGGTATTTATATTTCGGATAATGATGGTGTTGATTTTGCAGACAAAACAATAAACGGACTTAATATTAGTCAGTTTTATAGAATAGATGTAGCGCAAGAAGATTCTACCCAAATTGTAGGTGGTTTGCAAGATAATGGTGGTTTTTCCTATGTAAATAATGCTTGGGAGGTTTATCATGGTGCTGATGGTATGGATGCCGCTATCAACCCAACCGATACGAGAATCCATTATGGTTTTATTCAGTATGGAGGTTCATTATACAATAATGACATTACCAAAACGACCAAAGGAACTTACATAGCTAGATCTCCTGCCTCGGAAAGCGGCAGTTGGATTACCCCATTAGAATATGGCGAAGGGGGTATGCTCTATGCGGGCTTTAAGAAATTGTATTATTTGAATTTGGATACCTTTATTGCAATCTCACCTTTTACACTTGCAGTAAATATTACCCAAATTAGGGTTTCTCCTAAGAGTGATATGCAGGTGCTCATTTCAGATGGTTCTAAATTGTACCTTTCTGATGGTACGCCAACTTTTAGCTTTAAGCCATTGCTTTCCTTGCCCCTGACCTCTATTACAAATTTTGATTTCAACAGGAATAATCCTGCAATCATCTACGCCGTGGGTACAGCTGGTGTATATAAATCTATGGATACTGGAGCTACTTGGTCTAATATCACCTACAGTTTACCAGCAGGTACAAAAAGAGGTATTGTGCATCAAGCGAGTAGTAAAAATAATACAGTGTATTTAGCCATGAACAAGGCTGTTTACTATATCAATGACTCTCTCAATGATTGGCAGCGCTATAGCAACAACATACCCAATACAACCATTACGGATATAGAGGTTAATAATGTTCAAAATCATGTGCTCATTTCTACCTATGGTCGCGGAATTTGGCGCTCTGCCGTAGTGCCAGAGGCTTTAGATATTGAAGTCCCTATTGCCAACAAGCCTAATATTGTTTTGTTCCCCAATCCGGTGCAAACAACAACACAATTAAATACGGATATTAAAGAACCCAGCACCCTAAAAGTATTTGATGTCAAGGGCGCTTTAGTAATGACACAGAATTATGAAACGATTAGCCCTCAAACTATGTTTGATTTTTCTTCATTGCCTAAGGGAACTTATGTTATGACGATTACTTCTGCATCTCATTTGATTGCTAAGAAATTCCTTAAGAATTAGACTATTGGTCTTGTTTTTAAAAAAAAGCGACTCCTCTTCAGGAGTCGCTTTTTTATGTTTAAAGAATCAGAAAATCTATATTCTTGATTTTTTCTTTTTCCAATAGAGTGGTAAATTGGATCTCCGGCATCAATCGTAATTTTTTGAGGTAGAGCATTGCGGCATCTTCTGCGTCCAAAACGTCTTCCCCTCTTACCAACCATATATAGTCGATGTTTTTGATGCTGGGCAGCAAGTGTACATCATCCACTTTTAACTTATAAAAAGTGAATGTAAAGGCACATCGAGGCACATGACTTTGATAAACCGCAAAGGTGAAGGCTTGTTGGTTTTTCTTACCAATAGTAACATCTAGTTTGGGTTTTCTTTGAAAGGAAAGAAGAAAGGATTCATTGAGTAAATGGCAGAGCGAATAAGCAGGCTTGTCAGTTGAAATCCCTATTAAGGCTGCGTTTTCAAAAAAATCATCTTCGATAGACAGCGTATCAAGCTTTAAAATTTTTTTTGCAGTTGCCAATTTAGTCTTACTTTTAGTTCAGCAAATTTCGTTGAAGAATAACAATTATAAAAACTTTTTTTTATGACAGGTCTTATTATATTAGGTATTTTAGTCATCATTGTTTTGATGGGATTGGTGACGGTAAACCAAGGCAGTGTAGCGGTAATTACTGTTTTTGGGAAGTATCGCCGGATATTAAGGCCAGGTCTTAGTGTACGCATTCCCCTTATTGAAAAAATATACAAGCGTATTTCTATTCAAAATCGCTCTATGGAATTGCAGTTTCAAGCCATAACGCAAGACCAAGCCAATGTCAATTTTTCGGCAATGATGCTGTATGCTGTGTTGAATCAAGATGACCATACGGTGCAAAATGTAGCCTTTAAATTTGTAGACGAACGTAATTTCATGCAAGCCCTTGTACGTTCTGTAGAGGGTTCTGTCAGAGCTTTTGTGGCCACAAAAAAGCAATCAGAGATTTTGCAATTACGGAATGAGATTATCCAGCACGTTAAAGAACAATTAGATAATCAACTTGAAGAATGGGGCTTTCATTTGCTGGATTTGCAAATTAATGATATAACCTTTGATGAGGCGATTATGCGCTCCATGGCACAAGTGGTGGCCTCTAACAACCTTAAGGCCGCCGCTGAAAACGAAGGACAAGCCTTGTTGATTACCAAAACGAAAGCAGCTGAGGCGGAAGGTAATGCGATTAAAATTTCGGCAGAAGCCGAGAAGCTTGCTGCTAAAATGAGGGGTGAAGGTGTGGCTATGTTTCGTGAAGAAGTGGCCAGAGGTATGGCTCAGGCTGCAAAAGAAATGGAATCGGCCAATCTTGATGCTTCTTTTATTTTGTTTTCGATGTGGACAGACGCCATCAAGCATTTTGCAGAGAATGGCAAAGGCAATACTATTTTCCTGGATGGTAGTACAGACGCCATGCAACGCAGTTTGCAACAATTACAGGCGACCGTAAAAGGAGCTAATATTATTGATAAGCAATAGAGAATTTTACATTGCATTGTCAGCCAAAACACTTTGTATCTAGGAGATATTCATAGTGTTTTGGCTGATTTATTTTATTCCGCTTCCTCTTTAAAGCTCATTAAATAAGCCTTGATAAAGTCATCAATTTCTCCATCCATGACAGGGCCAACATTGCCCACCTCATAGTCAGTACGGTGGTCCTTAATCATTTTGTAAGGATGAAATACGTACGAACGGATTTGTGAGCCCCATTCAATTTTTTTCTTGCTGCTGTTGGTGGCCTCTTTCAGCGCATTTCGTTTTTGAAGTTCTATTTCATACAATCGGCTTTTCAGCATTTGCATGGCCAGTTCACGGTTGCCAAGCTGGCTTCTATCCTGCTGGCACACTACAATAATCCCTGTAGGAATATGCGTAAGTTGTACTTTTGTTTCTACTTTATTGACATTTTGACCACCTGCACCGCCACTTCGAGAGGTCTCCATTTTTACATCTGCGGGATTGATTTCTATCTGTATGCTATCATCTATAAGTGGGTACACATACACGCTTGCAAATGAAGTGTGTCTCCTTGCATTGCTATCGAATGGAGAAATACGCACAAGTCTGTGTACGCCACTCTCAGCCTTTAATAGGCCATAAGAAAACGCTCCTTCAAATTCGATTGTTGCTTGTTTTATACCTGCACCATCGCCGTCTTGAATATCAATTTCAGAAACTTTCCAACCTTGTTTTTCGCCATACATTCTGTACATACGCAGCAACATCTCTGCCCAATCTTGACTTTCGGTGCCACCAGCACCAGAGTTGACTACCAGCACAGCGTGTAGTTCATCTTCGGGTTCGTTTAGGGTAGATTTGAATTCAAGTTCGTCGAGTGTTTTTACTGCTAATTGATGCGCACTCATTACTTCTTCTTCTGTAGCCTCTCCTTCTTTCCAAAATTCATGCAACACGGCAAAGTCTTCAACAGAATTTTTTGCAGCATCAAACATATCGAGCCAATATTTATTGATTTTTATTTCTTTTAAAATACTGGTTGCACGAGCATTGTCATTCCAAAAACCTTCGGAAAGCGACAATTGGCGGTCACTTTCAATCTTTTGTTGCCTATCCTCTACACGCAAAAACTTGTGCAAATGTTGCACCCTTTCGCGCATTTCTTTTAGTTGTTCTTGAGTCATAAGTAGACGCGAAGTTAAAGGCTATTTGGAATTGAACTTAGGACTATTATTGCTACTTTTTTAGCGCTGGGTTTTTGCGTATTTCGCTGACATATACAAAGGACAAGCTGTTGTTGAAATAAATCGCTATCTTATGTTTGCCCGCTTTGGGATGTTCTAGCTTTAAACTTAGGCCAAATTCGTCGAAGTCATAATTAAGGGGTATTCTAGAGGTATCATCCATACTCATTTCTACCGAACGTACATGGAACATGCCTGCAAAATTGAAGAGCATATTTGTGCTGTCTCCTTGTTTTGCCTTGATATTCCCTTTGCATGAACGGCTGGGGATTAAACCGGCAACAATAGCTCCTGGCCATACAATGGGGCCTTGCGAAAATTCTTTTTTACTCACAGGAACTTCTAATAATTGCTGTTTTGGATCTTTAGGAAAATGGGAGCTGGCAAATAATTTGCGATTACACAGCCACCAAGCATCTGTATAGCTTGGTATTATTTTTTTGCCTTTTTCATGGAAGCTACCTATGCCTAAAGTGACATCAATTAAATATTGGGTATTGTTGATGGTCACTATGTTCCAGTAATGAACTTCCTCTGGGTCGAATTGCCCAATATCTTTCAATCGATAGCGTATGGTTCCTGCCACAAGGCTACAGTCTATTTTCTTTAGGGCGCACATGGCTTGGAACATCAATGCTAAGCCACGGCTTGCAGCTTTGCGCTCCATCAGTGCTGAGGAAGCATCATCTTTACTCGTTTTTTGTGTTTTTTTCCTTCGGTCGAATGCTACAAAATGTGTTTGCCAATAATAAAATGCCCGAGTCATTTGCAACTCTGTTTTGCATTCTTTCGTAATAGAATCTACAATGTACTGTAGCCCAAAGCCCTTCATTGGTCCAGCCTTTTGAACTAAAGCATCAATGAAAAAATAATCTTCTTTTTTGATTTTTTGCGCACTTGTTTTTTCAGAAATTGTGAATAAACAAAGGAATAGAATGAACAGAAATTGCCAGCGCATAGCTATCATTAATTTCGTTTATCAATACCCCAATATAGTTTTTGGCGAATTGTTTTCAAGAAATTATGCTCGTGTGGGCGCACTAAAGAAATGTTGAAGTTTTCTTTTCTGATGGCTAGTTGTGTGTGGCTGTTAATTGTTTCAGAGCGTGAATCTAAAGTGCATAAAAAGGTGTCTGACCTTCCTTCTACTTCGAAAGTAATCACCACATCGTCAGGCACTACAATGCTGCGCAAATTGAGGTTGTGCGGAGCTACAGGGGTAATGATAAAATTTGAGGCTTGTGGGAAGACAACCGGCCCGCCGCAACTTAATGAGTAGCCTGTGGATCCTGTAGGAGTGGCTACTATCAGGCCATCAGACCAATAGGTATTTAAGAATTCTCCATTCAGGTAAGTATGTATTTTAATCATCGAAGAAGAATCTTTTCGATGGATAGTAAACTCATTGAGCCCAAAAGGTGTATCACCAAAAAGCGGAATATTGGCGTCTAAATGTAATAAGCTTCTTTTTTCGATACTGTAGGATCCGCGCACCAAAGAGCTTAACGCTCCTTCAATTTCTTCTTCTGAAATTGCTGCTAGAAAACCTAATCTCCCAAGGTTAATTCCAATAATGGGGATGTTAGAATTGCCCACAAAGGTTACGGTGTCCAGCATTGTTCCGTCTCCCCCGAAGCTAAACAGCATATCGGTGTGTAGTGGCAAGTCTTGCCTTCCAGTAAAGAAAATTTGTGGCGCTTTTTGTAGCGTTAAATGCGTTTTGATGCGCTCATAAAAATCTTTATAAAAAACGAGTTGCAGATTATATCCCTCCAGCTTGTGGATAATGCGCTGAAGCATGGGCACATCGTCTGCTTCAAAAGATCTATTGTATAGGGCAACAAGCATATAATTTTTATTCGCTATTGGCGTGTAAATATAGCCCATTTTCACCCAAATGGTTATAGGCAAACTCAATTCTGAGTTTTAAGTCGTATGCCGTAATAATGTCTACTCCGGCACCAATTGAGTATAAAAAGGTATTCGCCAAGCTGTTAGAACTTTGCTGTTTATTGTTGGCTGCATAGCCGCAGTCTATAAATATCTTGGGGTACATCCAAATCGGTAGCATGGGTAGGTATTTTAAGGGTAGGCGGTCTACTCGCTTGCGTACCGCTTCATATTTTAGACTCAAACGCCCTATGGCAAAGTGATTGGCCTCGACAACATAATATTCATATCCACGCACATAATTGCTTTTGTAGCCCATGGCTGTTTGCATAAAATAGGCTTGTTCTTGGCTAAAGGTAGTCCGACCCCGCAGTACTGCTGAGCTGAGCCATCGATTATGTATTCTGTGAAAAAAGCCCATCTCAACTGTTGCTACTCCTTGGTATTTCATGCCTTCAATGCCCCAGCGTGAGGCAGCAGTACCGACAATTTTTAGTCCCTTTCTGGGATAATTCCAATTGTCTACACCATTGTATTCGTAGCGGTAAGCAATTTCTAGGTAGCGCAGCTTTTTGCTGGCCTGTTCGAAATAATCTGGGTTGAGTTGTACTACGGTATCCCCAACTTTATAGCTGTTAAAGACTGCACTCAGTATATGTCTTGTATGGTAGGCTGCCCTATAATACCATGCTGCGTTTGCAAAAAAGTAATGGTATAAAAAGTCCTGGTTGTGGCGGGTAAATTGAAGTTTGTTGTTGTCGGTGGCATAGGCAATTTCCCTACTGCGTGAATAACCTAATCCAAATCCGATGCCTTGCTTTTGTTGTTGGTCAATGTAAGGGCGAAAATAGGAAGCGCTCAGTTGTTGGGTATAGCCAACATGGGTGCTGATGCTGAGTTTGTCTAAATGCCCTGTAAGATTTTTGTGTTGTAGGTATAGGCCCAAATTAATACGGCTGAGGTCGCCCTTATGCTCATCCCACCAAACGTTTACATTGCGGTCGGCCAATTGAACATCCGCTTGGGGCAGTATAAACCATTGTTCTTTGAGCTGCACCATGATTACTAATCCAGCCAAGTCTTTACTGTCATGTATTGCTTGAAAATTGATTTCTGTGAAGAGGTTTAAATTGTACAAGCGTTGAAAATTCAGTTTCAATATTTGCTCTAGTGAATCTCCTCTAAGGCTGTCTCCTGCTTGGATGCTCATTTCACGAAGAATCACGCTGGACTTGGTTTTCTTATTTCCTTCTATTTGTATGCTATTGATTGTTTTGGTAGTTCCGGATACAATTACCGGAACTGTTATTGCTTGCGCAAAGCCATTGTTCCTTTGGCCAAAACCAAAGCATAAAAAACTAAAAAATAAAAAAAGCCGCATCATGTTTTTGATGCGGCAAAGATAGGAGATGAAAAATGGAGATAGCTTTACCATTCATATTCTTTCTCCACGCGCTTTTTCAGGCGCTGTACCAAATTGTATGTTGCAGGGCAATACGAAAGGTTCTGCGTAAAGGTATCGTTATAGTTATCAAAGGGTTGCTTGTGATGATGTGGAAATGCTGCACAATCTTCTGGGCGCACTTCGTAAATATTACATTTATTATCGCTGCCCAAAAACTGGCAAGGGATGCTCTTATTCATCCAATCGCCTGCAGCACCTTTTTCTTTATATAGCCACTTTTTACGAAAGGCCTCTGCTGTCATGCTTAAATGTGCAGCAATTCGATTCACATCTTCTGGCGTAAAAGTGGGCGTCATTTTTTTACAGCAATTGGCGCAGCTAAGGCAATCTGTTTCTGCCCACATTGCAGCATCTTCTTCTGCTACCAGTTGGGGCATTTCTTCAGGCACAATCTCATCTAGTTTTTGTAAAAAGGATACAAGTTCTTGTCTTTGGGCTTCTGTTTTACGATTAAATTCTTTGAGCTTCATATGGGGTGCTAGGCTATAGTTTGGTAAAGCTTATCGGGCTAAAGGGTTTTGTACTAACTGGTTAAATTCCTTCATTATTTCTGCTACTATTTCGCCAGCAGGTTTTATTTCGTTGATCAAGGCGCTGACCTGCCCAATCTCTAATTCACCCTCGGTCATATCGCCTTCAAACATACCTTTTTTTGCACGTGCTCTACCTAATATTTGTTCCAATTCCTCAGTGCTTGCACCATTCTTTTCAGCATTTTGTATTTGCTGTGCAAAAGGATTATTGAGTAATCGAACGGGGGTTAATTTTTTGATGCTCAATTGGGTGTCTCCCTCTTTGGCCTGCACTACAGCTTCTTTAAAAGCAAGATGGGAAGAAGCCTCTGGAGTTGCTACAAATCGACTACCAATTTGTACAGCATCAGCACCCAAAACCATTGCTGCAAGCATTGTACGTGCATCATATATACCGCCTGCGGCAATTAAAGGAATGTTTAGTTGCTTTCGTACAGAAGGGATTAAACACATTGTAGTTGTTTCTTCACGGCCATTATGGCCTCCGGCCTCAAATCCCTCGGCTACCACAGCGTCGCAGCCCGCATCTTGGCATTTCAAGGCAAACTTTGCACTAGACACAACGTGCACAACCTTTATGCCTTTTTCTTTAAGCGTTGCGGTCCACGTTTTAGGATTGCCTGCCGAAGTAAATACAATAGGTACCTTTTCTTCGATGATGATGTTGATTATCTCTTCGATATTGGGGTAGAGTAGCGGAACGTTCACGCCAAAAGGTTTTGCAGTTGCGGCTTTGCATTTTTGTATATGCTCACGCAGAAT
Source organism: Sphingobacteriales bacterium (assembly GCA_027491165.1). Taxonomy (GTDB): domain Bacteria; phylum Bacteroidota; class Bacteroidia; order Chitinophagales; family Chitinophagaceae; genus Rurimicrobium. The sequence goes on from JAIXWS010000128.1 coordinate 25,971, forward strand.
GTCGGGGTACATACTACCTGCGCCGATTAATCCTAGACCACCAGCGTTAGAAACGGCGGATGCTAATCGCCAACCGCTGGCCCATATCATTCCTGCTTGAATAATGGGGTATTCAATACCCAATAATTGGGTGATTTTATTGTTTGTCATTTTGATACTGTCGTTAATCAATAAGTTAATGTCTAACAGAGTCTACAGTAAACATCTTGCTGTAATTGGTGGAAATCAAAACAGCATTTTCTCCCTCAGTAGTTACATTGGGCGTTTTACTGAAGCTAAATGGATTGAATCCAAGATCTGTAAACCATGCTGCTGCATCAGAATGTACATGGATGACAGGAGATACTGAATCAGTAACCATTGCGCTAGATAGCAAATCGAGTTTTACTTTTTGAAGCACATTGTAGGGTGATTTAAAACCTCCAATATGATAGGCAATGTTGTTATTAGCAGCAGTTGATTGAGGAGAATTACCCTCTAGTCGTGCCATGATATATCCAGTATTCCAGGTCCAAAACATGCCATATTTAGGATCTAGAGCACCTGTTTGAGCGCCACTGAAATTGCGTAGGCTGTCAACACCAATTGTGAATTCAATACTTTTATAGGTGGCAAAAGGCACGTTTTTAATCACAAAACTTAAAGATTCCGAAGTTTTAGCTGATATAAGATGATAGCTTTCTTCCTCCAGAAAGCGATTTCCTTGATCATCGATAAAGACAAAGTTGGATAAATAATAATCGTATGTAGAAATGGTCAAAACTTCTCCATTAGTTAAGGTATAACTGGTTAGTCCTCCTAATTCTAGAGGTTTTGAGCCCACACGGTTATTGATTTTTATATTGATGGTGCCCTTTGTGGGTTTAGGTTTATTAATAGGTTGGGGTAATGGCTTTTTTCTGCACGAAGCCATACTAAGGGATAGTATAATGCAACTAAAAAGGGTCCATTTTGACATTTGATTAGCAATTTTTAGATAATCGAAATTACAAACTAATCCTCAAACAAGGCAATCCAAAGTCGGTTATTATGGCCTATGCCAGTATCTTTGCAGTCTATGCATTACGTTAGTGTCGAGAATTTGACGAAGTCTTTTGGGATAAAACCCCTTTTTAGCAACATTACATTTCATATCAACGAAGGAGATAAAATTGCCATCATTGCCAAAAATGGTAGTGGAAAATCTACTTTGCTCAAAATACTTTCGGGCCAAGATGTGGCCGATAGTGGTAAAGTATGGATACATAAAGAAGTGACGGTTGCACTATTTGAACAAGATCCTCAATTCAACGAAGAACTTTCTATTCTCGATAATATTTTTCATGCCAATCACCCCATTGTAAAGGCGATTAGAGATTATGAATTGGCTTGCGAAAGTACCGATGATGATGGTACTTTAATGTCGGACGCCCTCGAGAAAATGGATGAATTGAATGCTTGGGAATTTGATACCAAAGTGAAACAGATTTTAGGAAAGCTCAATATTCATCAACTCAACCAAGATGTAAAAACACTTTCGGGGGGCCAGCGCAAAAGGGTAGCCTTGGCCCAAACGCTTATTGATATTGGCTTTGAGCACAAACATATCTTGTTGATTATGGATGAACCCACCAATCATCTCGATGTAGAAATGGTCGAGTGGTTGGAGCATTACCTCAACCAAGAGAAAATTACGCTCATACTCGTAACCCATGATCGTTATTTTTTAGATGCAGTCTGCAATAATATTTGGGAAATTGACGGCAGTACGATTAATTTTTATAAAGGAGATTATGAAACGTACATGGAGCAAAAGGCTGCTCGAATAGATAGTGAAATGGCTACCATCGACAAGGCTAAGAACCTTTATCGTAAAGAATTGGAGTGGATGCGCAAGCAGCCCAAAGCCCGTACCACAAAATCGAAAAGCAGACAAGATAATTTTTATGATGTAGAGGCGGTTGCCAAAAAAAGAATCGAAGACAATAAGGTGAGTCTGCAAATGAAAATGAATAGACTGGGTGGGAAAATTGCAGAGTTTAAAAAAGTATACAAATCATTTGGTGAAAAGCAGATCCTTAAGGGCTTTGATTATACCTTTAATAAAGGTGAAAGGCTAGGTATTATAGGAAAGAATGGCGCAGGCAAATCCACTTTTTTGCAAATTTTGCAAGGCCAAGCGCAGCCCGATAGTGGCAAGATAAATGTGGGTGAAACGATTGTGTTTGGTAATTTTTCGCAGCAGGGTTTAGAGATTAAAGAAGACATGCGTGTTATCGAATACGTAAAAAATATTGCCGAAAATTTTCCTTTGGCTAAAGGCGGAACGATTAGCGCAGCACAGTTTTTAGAACTTTTTCTTTTTTCGCCAGATCAACAATATACCTATCTTTCGAAGCTAAGCGGTGGAGAGAAAAAGCGCTTACAATTGTTAGCCGTTCTTTTTCGAAATCCTAATTTTCTCATTTTAGATGAGCCGACTAATGATCTTGATTTGCCCACCCTTGGTGTATTGGAGCGTTTCTTGAGCGATTACGGTGGATGCCTGTTAATTGTATCGCACGATCGTTATTTTATGGATCGATTGGTCGATCATCTATTTGTTTTTGAAGGCGAAGGCAAAATCACTGATTTTCCAGGCAATTATAGTGATTACCGTATTTGGGAAAAATCCCGAGAGCGCAATGATACTGTGATAAAAGGGACACAGCTTTCTACAGAAGTAAAAATTGAAGCACCTATTATTGCCGAAGTAAAAGCCAAAAAGAAATTGTCTTTTAAAGAGCAAAAAGAATTGGAGCAACTGGAAAAAGATATGCCCGAATTAGAGGTCGAGAAAGAAGCAATAGCCCAAAAAATGATTGGTCATGTGCCTTTTGAAGAATTGCAAAAGCTAAGTGCACGTGCTACCGAAATTACAAAATTGCTTGAGGATAAAGAGTTGCGTTGGCTGGAATTGAGTGAATAAAACTGTTCAAAAATCCGAATTGTTAATTTAGGGGCCTCTCCGTTTTTTGCCTACAAAAAGGAGTAAATTTGTTGTGTCAACATCAACTTATTGTATGAAAACGCCCTTTTTTATCACATTGATATTTTTATTCGCCCTAACAGCTTGTACCCGCAAGGCAATAGATAATATTGCTGGAAAAGGAGGCAATGCAACTTTACGCATTGTACCCAAGCATCACAAAGAAAATAAAAACATCATCAACGCTAAAGTCTACATTAAATATAATGCCCAAGACGCAACGACCATTTTCGATGATTCAGCCGATTGCATCATGGTCAATGGGGTTTCGACAGCAAGCTTCAATGGCTTGAAAAAAGGCAATTATTATCTTATGAGCCGTGGATATGACAGCTCTATAAATCAATCGGTTAAAGGAGGCATTCCTTATACAATTAAAGAAGAAGTAAGCCTCGATATAGTTGTTCCCGTTACGGAGACACATCTTTAATTGTGCATAACTTGTGGATTTTTTAATGAGCGAATCCCAAGGATTTATCTTACACAAACAGTCTTTTTTATACATTTGATTAAAACGAGGAAGCCATGTACGATGACGATGAAAATATGGACGAAGAGCGTAGCCCAATAGAGGCGCTTTTAGCGCGTTTTGAGCAAATTAAAAATGGACAAGCACTTGGATTGCTTGATGAAGAAGAGTATGAGCGTATTGTCGAATACTACTTCCAGCACAACAATGATGTGGATGCCTTATTGGCTTGCGATATCGGCAGTACTTATTATCCCTTTTCGAGCGGTATCTTTTTGCTCAAAGCCGAAATTTTAACCCAAACACAGAAATACGGACAAGCATTAAAAGCGCTGGATGAATTAGAAAAATATGACCAAGCAAATCTGGGTGCAGTCTTATTGCGTGCAGATGTTTTGCTAAGTCAGGCCAAATATGAGCAGGCTGCTACTTATTTGTTGATGCGGAGTGAACGATTTGAAGGAAGTGAAAAAATAGAATTGTTGTTAGAGCTTGCAGATGTATATGATGAGTGCGAGGATTATGAAGATGTGTATACAACGCTCAAAAAAGTATTGGTACTTGATACCCGAAATGAAGAGGCGCTCCAGAAAGTTAGTTTTTGGGCCGAGTTTACCAATCAGCTGCAAGATAGCATTGACCTGCATTTGCACTTGACCGAAATAGATCCTTACAGCACATTGGCTTGGTTTAACCTAGGTGCCGGCTATCAAGGTTTAAAACAATACGAGCAAGCTATTGATGCTTACGAATACTGTGTAGCGATTGACGAAAAATTTGAATTTGCTTACCGTAATCTTGCCGATGCTTTTATGCGCCTCAAGCAATATGATAGTGCTTTAGAGGTTTTGCAAAAACATTTAGAGATTGGTAAGGCAGAAGATGTAATTTTTGAAGCCATGGGCTTCTGTTGGGAGAAACAAAAAAACTATTC
>JAIXWS010000077.1 GCA_027491165.1 Sphingobacteriales bacterium
GCTTTAAAACCATATTTGGTTACAAATGAAATAAAGGATTTGATAGCAATAATGGCTACTACAAAACCCACCACATTGCCCATAGCCAATAAGCTCCATTCTTCTGAAGTAATTGTATGGCCATCTTTATAAAAATCTAGTAACTTCTTTGCGGTAGCAGCAAACATAGTGGGCACAGCCAAGAAAAAAGAAAATTCTGCTGCTGCTTTGCGCGTTAGTTTTTGCTGCATCCCTCCAATAATTGTCGCGGCCGAACGCGACACACCAGGTATCATCGCCAAGCACTGAAACAAACCAATGGTAAATGCAGATGGGTATTTAATATTGTCCGAATCGTTATTACTGTTTTTGTTCCAAATTTTATCGACAAATAACAAAACAATGCCACCCAAAACCAAGGCTATTGCGACGGTCTCCGGGCTTTCCAACAATTCATCTATTTTGTCAGAAAGCAAAATACCAAAGATGGCGGCCGGAATAAATGCAGTAACTAATTTGAGGTAAAAATGAATGCTTTTAAAAAAACGTTTAAAATACAAAACCACTACCGATAGGATGGTGCCTAGCTGAATGGCCACCGTAAATAGTTTTACAAAATCGTCGGACTGTATGCCCATTAGCGAGCTACCGATAATCATATGCCCAGTAGAAGATACAGGTAGAAATTCGGTAAGACCTTCAATAATGCCAAGGATAATGGCTTGTAATGTTGTCATAAAAAATTAAGGAATGTTGAGGTATTTGTGCGTTTGCATCGATAATTGCCAACGAGGATTTTGCTGGATAAATTCAATAATCAAGGGGCTCATTTCTTCGCGTTTATCCCATTCTGCTTGCAAGTATAATGTGCATTCGGCAGGCACTAGCGCAGCATATTCTTCTGCCCATTTAAAGTCAGATTTGTTGAACACGATGATTTTTAATTCATGCGCCAAGTGCATATTTTCTTCGAGCGGTACTTTAAATTTTTTAGGCGAAAGTGTTACCCAATCCCAATCTCCGCTGAGTGGACTCGAAGCTGACGTTTCAACATGGGTGCGAAAACCAGCATGGTGTAGGGCATCCGTCAATGGCTTTAATTCATGCATCGAGGGCTCACCACCGGTAATGACAGCAATTCTTCCAGGATGTTTTTGCGCAGCAGCAATAATTTCTGAAATGGTCATTTTAGGATGCACATCAGCATCCCAACTCTCTTTGACATCGCACCACACACAGCCTACATCGCAGCCACCAAGCCGAATGAAATAGGCAGCCTGACCTGCAAAAGCACCTTCACCCTGAAGGGTGTAAAAATGCTCCATTACAGGGTATTGAATATCGGTATCGCTTGTGTTTTGAGTCAAAGTAGTGCGTATTGATTATCGGGCAATCTGTGATGCCTTCAAAGTGTTTTTCATTAATCCACAAATGGTCATCGGCCCTACACCTTTGGGCACAGGTGTGATATAGCTACATTTCGGTGCCACAGCATCAAAGTCGACATCACCCACCAGGCGCGAACCACTTTTGCGTGTGGCATCATCTATACGGTTAATGCCCACATCAATAATAATAGCGCCATCTTTCACCATATCGGATGTCAAAAATTTAGGCTTTCCAATCGCCGCCACAATCACATCGGCTTGTAGCGTCATTGCCTTCAAATCTTTGGTACGACTATGCGTCAAGGTTACCGTTGCATTACCGGGATGGGCATTGCGGGCCAGCAACACACTCATCGGTGAGCCAACAATATTGCTGCGACCAATCACCACACAATGTTTGCCGCTGATATCGATGCCATAATATTCGAGCATCAACAAAATACCATAGGGCGTGGCAGGCAAAAAAGTATCTTGTCCCAACAACATTTTTCCTTGCGAAATCGGATGAAAACCATCCACATCCTTATCGGGGTGAATAGCATTAATCACAGCATTTTCAGAGATATGCTTGGGCAAAGGCAATTGTACCAAAATGCCATCAATGTCTTTGTCTTCGTTAAGTTTTTGTACTTCTGCAAGCAAGTCTGCTTCGCTCATATCGCTATCAAAACGCAGCAGGGTAGAGCCAAAGCCCAACTCGCTACAAGTGCGTACTTTACTACCCACATAGGCTTCACTGGCAGGATTATTACCTACCAAAATAGCAGCCAAATGGGGCGTTTTGCCACCTTTACTTTTAATCGTCGCTACTTCTGATTTGATTTGTTCTTTAATATGTGCAGAGACTGCTAAGCCGTCAAGAATTTGCATGCGGCAAAGATAAGGCAATGCTTCAATTCGGCAATTTGACAATTTGACAATTTGGTTAATACGGGCAATTTGATTGTAAAAGGTACCTAGAATTTTTTGAGGTCAGCTTTTTCTTATCCTCGACTTCCTTGCCATTTAAATTGATCCTAGCCGATTTAAACAACTCAAGGTTCTTATTTTCTTTACCTTTTGTTTTGTTTGACTGCCATAAGCCTATGCCGCAAGAAGCGCAAGACACTTAATTATTCGGTTTATCCATTTGCCTCATTAACTCGTCGCCCATTATCGCTCTCACTTTTTCTTTGAGCACAGGTACATCTTCGAGGCTTAAACCTTCCACAGATATTGGCTCCAGAATATAGGCACGGTTTTTACCCGGCCACATTTTCCACCAAGCCGAGTAGTGCCAGCGGGCTTTTGTATCGGGGAAGACAATGGGCAAAATAGGTACCTGGGCTTCTATCGCTAGACGAAAAGCTCCATCATAAAAGGCTTGCATAGCGTCCGCGCTTTCGTTAAAAGTACCTTCGGGATACATAAAAACACTACAATCATATTGTAAGGCATCTTGCATAGCGCGCATACTAGCCGCACGGCTTTGCACACTGCTGCGGTCTACCAACAAAGCTATTTGTGCATAAATAAAACCAAAAAGGGGCACATTCTTTATCTCATGCTTCGCCAATGGGCGAAAATAAAAAGGCAACACATCGTAAATGACAATTGGGTCGAGATAAGAAACATGATTGGCAATAATGACGAATGGATCACCTTGTGGCAAGGCACCAAAACGGCGCACCCACATACCCGTGAGCCTTAGCCAAAGCCAAGACCAGAGCCAAGTAAGCCGCCAAACCATCTTACGGCTAGCGGCAGTATTGGACAAACTGAGTACTAAATAAAAGGGCAACACTGCAAAGAGTGTTGCCACAAATATCAGCACTACATAGGCTGTATAGAATGGTTGAAGAATTTTCCTAAGCATTAGTATGACTACATTCCTGGAAACAAAGGACGAGCAATGGCCTCGCGGAAAGGCCAAGGAATAGAGGCCAACATTACGACAAAGGAAAGTAGAGAGAAGATGAATATTTTTTTGAATTTGACTGTATCGTCCATTTGTTTTTTGGCAAAAGCATAAGCTACATGCGCAAAAACGATGGCCAACACCATTCCTATGGTATGCTCGATAGCAAAGAAACGACTATTCGCATCTTTCGCCACTTCGCGCAAACCCAAATTTTGAATATTTTTCAAGCCCCAAGCACCTGTGAAATACAAGGCTAAACCCAGTAATAATTGAATATCCATGGATATCATAAAGAATAGAGGCATTTTTTTATCTGCAGCGGTGAATGCTTTTTTATTGCTCATGCCCATGTAGCTTTTAATAATGGTTAAAAGGGCTAAAATTAAAACTACCCAACGTAGAAAATTGTGTGCGTGATTCATTTTATGAAGTTTAAAGTTTTTTAAAAGAGCAACAAATGTAAGTGAAAGGGGCTAATTTTTCGATGTTAAAAAAGCATCTTTAAATTGTAATTTATCGCAAATCGATTTCAGTATTATCGCCAATATTGAGACTTTGGCTACTACCCCGTACAAAAGCATCATTACCGATTATAGAACCATGCAGCAGCACATCTTCTAGCTCGGCATATGAGCCAATGATGGAGTTTTTAATAATAGAAAATTCGATTTTAGTAGCCTCGCCAATTGTTACGTTAGGACCAATAATAGAGTTTTTGATCACGCAGCCCTTGGCAATACTTACAGGATGGATAATTACCGTTGATTCTTGATCTTCGGCGCTCTGGTTATCTGTTTTCTTTAATAAAGTGGCGTTAGTGGTCAATAAGGTTTCCTTTTTGCCGCAATCAAACCAAGTGTTTACCCTAAAAGCGTCAAAACGTATATGATCTACACTGATCATTTGTTCTATGGCATTGGTCAAAGGATATTCACCCGAAGCTGTAGGTTCTTGTTGTAAGACAATATCCAGTGCATTGAATAGTTGCTGGGTTTCTTTGATAAAATAAATACCCACCATAGCCATATTAGATTTGGGTATCATGGGCTTTTCAAAAACGTGTAGTACCCTATCCTCCTCACCCAATTCGGCCACACCAAAATTGCGAGGGTCCTCTACTTTTTGAACACCAATAAGGGATATCGGACTTTGAATCAGATTGTTGAGGTTGTAATCACAAATCGTATCGCCCAAGACAATAATGATCTCTTCATTATTAATTTCATCCTTAGTGAGCCAAATTGCATGACCTGTGCCTTTTCGGTCGTTTTGCGTTACAAAGGAACATTGTAGACTTGGATATTGATGGGCTATATAATCCTGAATTTTTTCGCCCAAATAACCAATAACGAATACAAATTCAACAACACCAGCCTCGATTAATTGATCAACAATGACGCTCAAAATCGTCTTACCGGCAATAGGTATTAGTGCTTTGGGTTGAGTATACGTAAGGGGCCGTAGCTTAGTGCCGGCGCCGGCAACGGGGATAATTGCTTTCACTTGAGGAGGTGGTTTTCTGAATAAAAATGAACAAACAATTTAACGCACTGTACAACAAATGTAAGAACATTTGGGGGCAACTAAATACAGCAAACAAAAAGGCCTGAAATGAAGCTATTCCATTTCAGACCTTTTACTATTATAATGCTATACATGCAGATTAACTATATTTTCCAAGCATCAACATCGGTATGATCATTAATCCCTGATGCCACAATGGGGGCCTCTTCTTGAGCAGCTAGCGGCAACTCCGTTTCAATCATGCTAGGAGTATTCGGTTCAGTGGATTCTGTTTTGTTTTGTTCATAATGCTCTTGATCGTCGGCATGATTAAATGCGTCAAAGTCGAAGTCAGGCATCAAATCAGTTTTCACATAATTGACGGTCTCTACCAGCGCCTCGGCAAATTTGTTGAAATCCTCTTTATAAATGAACATTTTATGGCGGTCGTAGCCATCATCTTCAAAACGTTTTTTACTTTCAGTGATGGTAATAAAGTAATCGTTTCCACGAGTTGCTTTTACATCAAAAAAATAGGTTCTTCTTTTACCAGCTTTTACCCTTTTACTAAAGATACTTTCATTGTTACGGGTGTTCTCGCCGTAGTTCTTATTGTCGTACGCCACTATTCGTGAGTTTTTAGTTTTTAAATGATAACCTCACAAAAATAAAAAAGTAGTGCAACAAACCAAGTTTATTTTGGCCTTCGAGCCTTATTTTCAGAGAAATAAAAGTATTTTTTGTTTTTTCAATAAAGGTCCTATATTTGCAACCCAATTGAAAACGGTGCGATAGCTCAGTTGGTAGAGCAATGGACTGAAAATCCATGTGTCGGGGGTTCAAATCCCTCTCGCACCACAAAAAAACATTCAAAAGTGTTCGAAAATGTGTAAATCCCAGATTTACACATTTTTTGTTTTTAGGTTTCATAAAGTTTCTTTTATGTATTAATACTCGTTGCCTAAATCGTTATCCATTCCTAAAAAGGGTAACGAGTGTTGAACAAAAACGAATATAAAAGCACTGAAAATAGAGGGTTTCATTGATAGTTACTTCATAGCAGTTGATAATTTTGTATTCACAAATAAAATGCTGCCTATATCTTCAAAACAAACTTTCGGTGTAACCTTTTACATCAACCGAGGTAAAGAAAAGAAAAACGGAGAATGCCCTGTAATGATGCGTATTAACATCAACGCTAGGCTCACTCAAAGACTACTCGATTGTGGCTACATTTCCAAGCAAAGAATCATCACGCCAGCACAGGTGAAAATAATTATTGAGGAATTGGGGGTGCCCTAAATAAAAAGGCTCCATCAATCCGATTTATTGAAAGCCTGACTTTTAGTATTAACTAAATGAGAGCATGAATGATACAGAGTTGTTGATTTAATACTATTTTTTGTACTGAGATTGTTATTCACCATTTGTATCAAAGTCCATATCTCTAATGGTAAGGGTAACGCGGCATCCTGAATTTTGCGGGGCTTCGATCATTAGCTCTCCATTGAGCACTAAGGCTCTTTCGCGCATATTGGTTAAACCGATTCCATCACGGTTATGAAAGGTGTTTTTAACTAGTCCTATACCATTATCTTGAATGCGCATTCTAAAAGTTTGCTCACCATAAAAAAGACTAATCAGTATTTCTGTTGCACCGGCGTGTTTCAAAATATTTTGAAAAGCTTCTTGAGCAATACGATAAACAATCAACTTGGTTTCAGGGTATAAGTTCTTTGCTTCACCTTCAATTATAAATTCAGACTGAATATTTTTAAAGCTTTTAAGGTGTTCTAAATTTTGTTGCAAAAGTGAATGAAGACTGCGCGACTTGATATAGTTCTGATTTAGGGAATGGCTGATGTTATTTGCATCTTGCAATAATTGATTGGAAAGGTCCTTGGCATTCGTCACAAGTCTTAAAATTTGTTCATCAGCACAAAAACTTTCGATTTTATTTAGACTTGCAAAAATCAAACTTGCTGACTGACCAATATTGTCATGCAGCTCTTTAGAAATCTGGTTCATCATACGTTCATTCTCCTCGATATGACGCAATCTCGATTCGCTAAGTAGTTTATTCTTTTCGGTATTAATGTTGTTGAGGTTGCTATTATGCCTGATGATTAAATAGGTAATAATAAAACCCGCCAACATAAAAAATGCAGTGCCCGCAAAAAGCATTAGGGCAGCTTGATCAGTGACCATTTGATTTAATCATTTTGGGGTATTTTAAAAAGACAATTGTAAAACAAAAATTAATAGACATATTAATAACAATAAGGGAAATATCTAAAAAATGAAATCCTGGGGTTTCCCTTGTAAATATGCGATATAAAATCCACTGCATTATTGAGAAGCACCAGTATACAAGTAAAAGAAATGCAATCAAGAAATGTGGAGAAGTTTTTAAATTAAAAACCGTTCTGCTTTGCCTGAATACAATATATTCCATTATGTAAGCAGATAGGCACATTGTAACAATTCCTTGATATCCTAGAAAAATACTATTTATGGAATTTATTGAGTGTAAATAAAAAATGGAAAACAACCAAAATAGTATGCTAAACGTAATTAGTAAATTGATAGCTTTCTTTTGAGATTCATTAATTAATTGTTCTCTAAAGTAGCCACATAACAACACTAAATTAATAATGGAAAATAGATTGTAAATCGGCAGGTTATTCTTAAAAATCAGAGCACAAAAAAAAGCAATTAACTCACCGGAAGATGAACTAATTGCAAAAAACAAAAACACCTTTAATGCTTTGTCTAAATGATTATAATGTTTAATTCCAATAACTATGGGTAGGAAAAACAATATTAGATTAATCAGACTAACTGTGTAGTAATTCATTCTAATTTAATTATATAATGGCGCTCCTGCTGTCCCTGGAGGGCAATTATTTGGACAGGGCATACTATGATTCATTACCTCATTATTCAGCAAGATAGTATTCCCATTGTAATCTACTCCCGAAATTAATAAACGAAGCGCATTTTTATTAAATCCAGCAGGAGTGGTATGTGGTCCATTATTGATATACTCTAGGCTATGTGCTAATTTAATTTGAACATCTTTCAATGAATCTGGATGGTCAACACTGTCCAGTAATCGACGTAATTCTGATGCACTAAATGTAAAAGACAATACTGCACTATCTTTTTGAGGATGATTAATGCTCGTTAAGTAACTTGTCACCATTTTATTTGCTGAATCGACAGGAATAAAACTCGAAGATTGGTTAGAAACCAGTTGTTGCACTTTTGCTGTTTCGGTAGCATTAGTTTCAGTTGTTTGAGCATTTTGGCAAGCGGCCAAAAACACTAAAGATAAAATCGAAAGTTGATTTTTCATTTTTGATTTGTTTGTTTTAAGATTATAATTGTTTTTTACTGTTAATGTTGAATTTCGTTTTATTTTCTGAATTATTTGATTGAGCGTATTGCTGACTTTCAATAGTGTAATACCCCATTCTTATAGCTGCCAGTACTAAGCCAATACGCGAAGTGATTTGCAATTTGGTACACAATCTATCTTTTATCCCTTCTACAGTTTTATAAGTGGTATTCCATTTCACACCTATGTCGGCATAACTTAAATCGGAGCAAACGAGTTGCAGTAATTGTATTTCTCTTTCATTCAAAATCGGACTTTTCTTATTTTCGATTAAGATGTTAGCAATAGCTTGTTCATTCATTATTTCATTGAAAAAATGTCCGTTTGTATAAACACATTTTACTGCATCTATAAGCTCTTTGCCGGTACAAGATTTTAAGATGTATCCATTTGCACCTGCTTTCACCATATTGATGATGTAAGACTCCTCTACAAAACTTGTTAAAACGAGGCAAGGCAATTCAGGCCATCTTTTTCGGATTTCTACCAATAATGAAAAGCCATTCATTACGGGCATATTGATATCAATTAAACAAACATCGGGCAACTCATCTGCAAGAATCATATTCTCCAGAAGCATTTGTCCATTATCACCAAGGAGAATTACTTGAATTTCTTCACCTTTTTCAAGATAATCTACCATTGCATCTCTCATTGTAATATGGTCTTCTGCATACGCAACTTTTATCTTTGGTCTTTTCGGTTTCATAGTTGCAGGATTGGTTGTCACTATAATAAGAGCATATGAACTCTGTAAAAATCAATGACGCGACAAACATACTACCCAAGCAATTAATTGTGGCAAGGAAATCACCACGTTTTTTGTGTTTATTTTTTCAGTTGTATTGTTTTTTAAGTAAATAATGTTATTAATAACTCAAAAACTCAACTTAAAAAAAAGAGAGATACCAAATGGCATCTCTCTTTTTTACACTTAATCTTATACACACTTATTCCTTCACAATCTTAGCTGTGTAAATCTCGCCATCTACATTTCGTATTTGTACGAGGTACATACCACTTGCCAAATGATTTATGGATACTTGTTCTTTGATGTTTTTGGCTACAAAGCTGTGCATTTGCTGCCCCATAATATTGAACAGGCGCACTTCTGAACCGCTTTGCAAATCTTCGAAAGTGATAAC
>JAIXWS010000071.1 GCA_027491165.1 Sphingobacteriales bacterium
CGTGTTGCGGGCACAAAAACTGTGGCTTTGGTGTTACCTAAAATCACCTTAGAAGCCGGAAAAATCTACACCGTATTCGCAAAAGGATTTCTTGGCGGAACAGGCACTCAAGCCTTAGGCGCTGAAATAATTGTGAATAAATAGTGTACCCCTTGTTTTAGATTTTTGTTTCAGGAAAAACTAAACAATACTAACCCGACAATTTCTATTGTCGGGTTTTTTTATGCCCAAAAAACAATACCGATAGTAAAGTGATGCTGCCTAAATAGTATCTTTGCGGCTCGAAAATAAATTATGGCAAACGAAAATACATTACAAGATATTATTGGCCACTGTAAAGAATATGGCTTTGTTTTCCCTTCTTCCGAAATATATGACGGATTAGGTGCTGTGTATGATTACGGTCAATATGGTGTAGAACTCAAACGCAACATCCGCGATTATTGGTGGCGCAGCATGACCCAAATGCATGACAATATTGTGGGATTGGATGCTGCCATATTCATGCACCCCACTGTATGGAAAGCGAGCGGCCACGTAGATAATTTTTCTGACCCAATGATTGACAACAAAGACAGCAAAAAACGCTACCGTGTAGATCATTTAGTTGAGGGCTTTGTAGAAAATCTGGATCAAGAAAAAGCTGATGCGATGATTGCTTCAATGGAAGCCTTATTGGCAGCAGATGATTTTGCCGGATTGAAAAAACTAATCGAAGACAACCATATTAAATGCGCAGTAAGCGGCACTTGCAACTGGACCGATGTTCGTCAGTTCAACTTGATGTTTGCAACCGAGTTTGGTGCCGTGGCTTCCGACAATCCTGATGACAATAAAGTGTACTTGAGACCCGAAACAGCACAAGGTATTTTTGTCAACTTCCTGAATGTGCAAAAAAGTGGTCGAATGAAAATTCCTTTTGGTATTGCACAAACAGGTAAGGCTTTCCGTAATGAAATTGTAGCCCGCGGATTCATCTTTCGTATGCGTGAATTTGAACAAATGGAAATGCAGTTTTTTGTACGCCCGGGCACACAAAAACAATGGTACGAATACTGGAAGGAAGCCCGTATGCAATGGCATCTGAGCTTAGGTATTAGCCCAGCCAAATACAAGTTTCACGACCATCTAAAATTGGCACACTATGCCGATATGGCTTGCGATATTGAATACGATTTCCCCATGGGCTTTAAAGAAGTAGAAGGTGTGCACAGTCGTACCGATTTCGATTTGACCCAACATCAAGAATTCAGCAAAAAGAAAATGCAATATTTTGATGCTGATATTGACCCTGAAACAGGAAAGGCCTTTGGCAATTACATTCCTTATGTGGTAGAAACCTCTATTGGGCTAGACCGTACGGTGATGATGTTGCTGAGTGAAGCTTACCAAATAGAAGACTTAAGTACAGAAGAGAAAAAAGATGATCGTGTGGTATTGAAATTTCCAGCCTTTTTAGCCCCAATAAAATTAGCCGTTTTCCCCTTGACCAAAAAAGATGGTTTACCCGAAATAGCCAATGAGTTGATGAACGAATGTCGTCCGCTTTTCAAATGTTTTTATGAAGAAAAAGACGCCATCGGCAAGCGTTACCGCCGCCAAGATGCCATTGGAACACCCTTTTGTGTAACCATCGACCATCAAACTAAAGAAGATAATATGGTAACTATTCGCCATCGCGATAGCATGCAACAAGAGCGTGTACCCATAAGCGAGGTGAAAAATATTGTGATGCACAGTTTACAACCTTTATAAAAAGAAAAAGCGCAAAAACAAAAACGACCAAACAGCTATGTTTGGTCGTTTTTGCATATAGCTTATGGCCTCCTATTTCAATTTATCCAAAGCATATTGAATTCTTTTGATCGCTTCGATTAGGTTGTCCATTGAAGTGGCAAAGGAAATCCGGATATTATTAGGACTACCAAATGCAGCACCATCCACAACGGTTACATGGCCTTTGTGCAGCAAATACATCGCTACATCCTCAGCCGTATTCATCACGGTTTCTCCATCCGTTTTTCCGAAAAAAGAACTTACATCAGGAAAGGCATAAAAGGCGCCTGCTGGATTATTGATTTTAATACCTTCAATTCGGGCAAGATTTTTGATAACATATTCCTTGCGCTCCGCAAATGCTCTAACCATGTCCATACTCGGTGTCAAATCACCCAAAAGTGCTGCTATGGCTGCGCGTTGTGCAATAGAATTGGTACCTGAGGTAAATTGAGCTTGTAATTTTTCGCAAGCCACAGCCAATTCTTTATTGGCAGCAATATAGCCCAAACGCCAACCCGTCATCGCGAAGCCTTTAGAAAAACCATTCACCAAAACTACCCTATCTTTTATACTGTCGAACTGGGCAATACTTTCGTGCTTACCAGAATAATTGATGTATTCATAAATCTCATCGCTGATAATGGTAATGTGGGGATAACGCTCAAAAACAGCAGCCAATGCAGCCAATTCATCTCGAGTATAAACAGTACCTGTTGGATTACAGGGCGATGAAAACATAAACAAACGAGTCTTATCCGTGATGGCCGCTTCTAAAGTATCGGGGCAGATTTTAAAATCTGTTTCGATACCACAGGGCACAAAAACAGGTTTGCCTTCGCTTAAGGTTACCAAGGCTGCATAAGTAACCCAATAAGGAGTGGGAATAATGGCCTCGTCGCCCGGGTTAATGAGGCACAAAACAGCGTTTGCCAAAGATTGCTTGGCTCCAGTAGACACCACAATATGCTCGGGTAAATAATCTAGTCCATTATCACGCTTGAGCTTGGTGCAAACCGCTTGACGCAATTCGGGAACCCCTGCTACTGGTGTGTACTTGGTATATCCATCTACCATAGCTTGGGCCGCTGCATCACAAATATGTTGTGGTGTGCGAAAATCGGGCTCGCCAAGGCTAAGATCTATAATATCGATACCCTGAGCTTTCAATTCACGGCTGAGTTTAGCCATTTTAATGGTTTGGGGCTCAGAAATTCTATCGAGTCTTTGTGCTAATTGCATTATGCTGAGAAATAGGTGTGATGGGTGGCTAAAGGTATGGATTAAAGCTTATGACCATTGAATAATAAAATAGTACTCAATGCAATGATACAAGCCATAGCAATAATCAAGAATCGAATACTTTTTTTGGAAGCATCATAGGCAAATTTTGACTCTTCTAATTCATTGATGCGCTTGATGGTATTTTCCATACGGGCAAAGGCGGTTTCTCCTTTTACGATATAGTCGTATGCACCATATTTCATACTATCTACCGCTACTTGGATTTTATCTTGACCACTCACCATAATCACTTGTGTGCTTGGATTCTGATCTTTAATGGCCGCCAAAATTTGCACACCGTTTTTTGCTTCAGGATTGTGGGCATTCAAATGGTAATCAAGGATAACAATGGCAGGATTTTGGTTGAGGCTGCTCAGTGCTTCTTCGCCATTATCAAAAAGACGGAAATTGTAATTAAATCGCTCTGCGAGATAATCTTTAAGCATCTCATTTTGGATGGATTCGTCATCTACCAAAAAGACGGTGGGTGCTGTTTTTGTTGCCATTGTTCGTTTATTTATGTGATGAAAAAGAAAACTTGCCGTTCTAAACAACTGCAAGTTGTTGTTGCTGCAAGTTATTGCGTAATTTCTTAAAGTACTAATTTTTGGAAGCTTTATATCATATTTTTAGGAAAGATGCCATTACAATTATAAAGTGATTTTTTCTAAAAGCAAAAGCCGAGCCTCAAGCTATTGAATGAAGTACAATAATACTGCGAAACAGCGGTGAATCTATAGCATCAGCATAAGCCGAGTTTTTCGCAAGCATCGAACAAATTGTAGTTGAAAGAACAAAAAACAAGGACAGTATTACTGAAACAAGTTTTTCCTGTACAATCAATTTTTTACTGCTTGATATAAAGCCTCAATTCTTCAAAAGCCTTATTGCAGACCCTTTCTACATTATCAATAAGCTCGGGGATGTTGTTTTGATGCGCCTTTTGGCCAGCGCTTTGTTCCAACATAAACACATTACTTACTTCTTCGGTAACGCCCATATAGGATAATTGTGGCTTGAGCGAATGGGCCGAAATTTTAATCATGTCAAAATCATGATTGGCCAAAGCCTCGCGTAATTGGGCTAGTAATTTAGGTGCATTATCCAAAAACATAGTAATGTACTTGTTCTGCTTGGCGAGGTCGCCATTGGTAAAATGTTGCAAAAAATTCATGTCAATAACCCTATCAGGCAAAGGACCAAAAGGATTTTTGATAACGGCCTTTTCTTCTATTTGGCTAGTCATTATATCCCATTGCAACATTTCGGCCATTTTCCGCAGCAGCTCTTTTTGCACAAAAGGCTTGGAGATATGACCATTCATGCCTATTTCGAGGTAATGGCGTACATCTTCTTCCATAACATTAGCGGTCATGGCAATGATTTTGGTGTGCTTTTTATCCCCGTCTAATTTTCTGATGTTTTGGGTAGCCTGCATACCATCCATAATGGGCATATTGATGTCCATCAAAACCATATGGTATTGCTTTGTTTGGATTTTATCAACCGCTTCTTGACCATTTTGAGCAAGATCTATTTGGATGCCTGGCAACAAAGATTGCAAAGTATCGATGGCCACCATTTGGTTAAATTCATTATCCTCCACCAGCA
>JAIXWS010000001.1 GCA_027491165.1 Sphingobacteriales bacterium
CCATAGAGCGTTCCGTATCCGGTTGAGAGTTCGCTTTTGTTAGAGGTGTTTAAAAGTATCGATCCAAATTTATTGCTCAAGGCCATTACCATAGCGCCACGAATACGCGATTGCAAATTTTCTTCGGCTACCGAAAAGGCCAAGCCTGAAAATACAGGCGCTAATGCGGTTTCGTAAGATTCAAATATTTCTTTGATGGGAATGATATCGTAGTGGTTGTTGAGATTCCGTGATAATGCCTCGGCATCTGTTACCGAATGTCCACTCGAAAACGGTGAGGGCATCAATAAAGCTCGAACATTTTCTGAACCCAAAGCCTCGCAAGCAAGTGCCAACACAACAGCGCTATCGATACCGCCAGAAGAAGCGACAATGGCTTTGCTAAAATTCATTTTAGAAAAGTAATCGCGGATACCCAAAAGGAGTGCTGCATGGATTTGTGCGATGTTTAATTCTGCCTCAAATTGTTCTCCCAGAATGCTTGATGTATTGTATGGAACTCGATGTTGCTTTTCGGCTGTCATTGAGCCATCATCGTTCCAAAGTATTGTCTGTAGCGCCTCTTCGAAATAGGGCATTTCTGCAATGATGTTTTGCGCAGCATCCATGACGATAGATCCACCATCAAATACAATTTCAGTTTGCGAGCCAATTGTATTGCAATACAGCATGGGTAATTGGTATTTGGCCACATTCGCGGCGATCATGTTTTTGCGTGCAGCTGCATGGATATAATCAAAGGGTGAGGCACTCAGGTTAATCATTATATCGGGCGATTGCTTGATCAGCTCGTCCATAGGGTTCATTTGATAAAGGGGATTCTCGCATAAATCCCAAATGTCTTCGCAGATAGTGACTGCTATGTTCTTTCCTTTAAAAGAAATGACCTCCCATTTTTTAGCAGGTTCAAAGTATCGGTATTCGTCAAAAATATCATAGGTAGGTAATAGGGTTTTGTGAACCACCTGTTTGATTTCTTGCTCGTATAAAAAATAAGCGGAATTGAATAAGTCTTTACCTTCTGCTACTGGATTTCGGGAGGGCGCACCAATCAAAACGCCAATGCCATCGGCCTCTTTTGCTATGCTATGCACCGCGCGCATTGATTGCTCGATAAAATCATTGAACTCTAAAAAATCTCGTGGGGGATAGCCGCAGACACAAAGTTCTGAAAACACAATCAAGTCAACCGAATTAGCTTTTGCGTTGCGGATAGCGTCGATAATTTTTTGGCTATTGGCCTCAAAATGGCCAATATGATAATTTTGTTGTGCGAGGGCGATTTTCACTAAAATGCTGGATTTTTGATTTGGTAAAATTAGCATTTGTGCTGCTATCATGGGCATTTAATGTTTGCATTTGCTTTTGGTTGAATCGATCAAATGGAAGGATAACCATACTGTAGCAAATTACTCCAAGTCATTCGAAGCGGCATCATTCCTTGTCTTTTGTTCAAAAATGAAATCTCTTCTCCACTTTAATTGTTTTCGGCACAGGATTAAGCCTGCGGCGCCGGTCAAGTAGCCCTAAAGAAAGTCGTTGTTTTGAAAAAATCTTTCCCAAAATGCCACTGTAATCTAGTTTCAGATTAAGCGGTCGACTTTGATATTCGCTATATTCATTCCAAATTCTGATTCAAAACCAATGGGCAGCAGGCTGCAAAAAATTTTTTTTCGACGCCGAAACGCTCCCAAAAAACAAATTCACAGCGTCAATGTCTCTTCCCAACAGTTTTTGAACTATTTTGCGGGTCAATTACACCTTTATATATGTAGTTATCCACAGGCTTTTAACATTATCCACAGTTTTATTCTCTAGTTTATGTTAAAAGCACCTTAAAGCCATAGTAGGTATAGCTTTTAGCTTGTTCATTGATTGTGGATAATTAGAGGGTGTGTAAAAGTGGTAAAAAGTGGTAAAAAGTGTTTCTTTGTGCTTCATTTAAAGCGCATCAACACAACAATGCCCCATTTCATAGGCGAATACGAACTCACCATTGACGCAAAAGGCCGTTTTCTTTTGCCGTCTTCTTTCAAGAAGCAACTTCTTGAACAAGAAGACATGCAGTTTGTCGTGTCGAGAGGTTTTGAGCAATGCCTCAACCTTTATCCCTTAAGTGAATGGAATATTCTTTCCGAAAAAATAAACAAACTCAACGATTTTAATCCCAAAGTGCGTGATTTTAAACGTTTGTTCCTTAATGGTGCAAATATTGTAGAAAGCGATTCGGCGGGTCGAATACTCTTGACCAAAACATTGTTGGAGCATGCAGGTATCAATAAAGAAATTGTACTGACTGCGCAAGGCAATAAAATGGAAATATGGGATAGGGCAACGCACAAAGCGCACATCCAAAGCAAGATGGCAGACTTTAGCGATTTGGCCAATGAGGTATTAGGTGGTGGTTTTATGAGTCCCTTCGAAAACTAGAATAATGACAGAGCAAGCATTTTACCATACTACTGTATTGCTTCATGAAACAGTAGAGGGTTTGGCGATAAAAGAAAACGGGGTTTATGTAGACTGCACTTTTGGTGGTGGTGGACACAGCAAGCTTATTTTGGAAAAATTAGGCCCCAAGGGAACCTTAATTGTCTTTGACCAAGATGCAGATGCCTGGCGCAATTTGCCTGAAGATAGTCGATTGATACCGGTGACAGAGAACTTTAGGTATTTGAAAAGATTTTTGAGATTACACGGAGCGCCCATCGTGGACGGCATTTTGGCCGATTTGGGTGTAAGTTCTTATCAATTTGAT
This sequence comes from Sphingobacteriales bacterium, assembly GCA_027491165.1. Classification (GTDB taxonomy): domain Bacteria; phylum Bacteroidota; class Bacteroidia; order Chitinophagales; family Chitinophagaceae; genus Rurimicrobium. The sequence continues at coordinate 2,759 of JAIXWS010000001.1, forward strand.
ACGGGAGAGAGAGGTTTTTCAACACGCTTTGATGGTCCATTGGATATGCGAATGGATCATAGAAGTGAACTTACTGCAGCTACGGTATTACAAACTTATACTGAATCAAAACTTCACTTATTGTTTGAGCGATATGGCGAGCTCCGCAATGCAAAGCAATTAGCAAAACATATTGCTACGCAAAGGCCCAAAGCAGCGATTAATACCACACAAGATTTAAAAGCTTTTTTAGAGCCTGTGATAAAAGGAAATCCCCAGCGTTACCTAGCGCAATTGTTCCAAGCATTGCGGATAGAAGTAAATGATGAACTGGGTGCATTAAGGGAGCTTTTAGAGCAATCGGCGCAATGTTTGAAACCTGGAGGACGATTGAGTATTATCTCTTTTCACTCCTTAGAAGATAGGCTGGTAAAGCAATTTGTAAAAAATGGTGCTTGGCAAATAGAAGAAGATCCCTTAGGCTTAGCGCCCAAAATGCAAAGTCCATTTAAAGAAGTATATAAAAAACCGATTGAAGCTTCTGCGGAAGAACTAGCAAAAAATCCAAGGTCGCGGAGTGCAAGATTGCGCATAGCAGAAAAAAATTAAATGAGCGAAAAAGAAGACATAACAACTGTTGAAGAAGGCAGGCCTGAGCTTGCAGAAACTATAGTGTCAGAAAAACTTGATTGGCGAAAAGTTTTGGACAGAATTTCGTACAAAGGAATTGTACGAAACGTCCCCTTCTTGGCTTTTTTCGTTTTGCTCGGTGTGTTTTATATCGCCAACAATAATGCTGCTATTGAAACACAAAGAGAATTAGATAAGCAACAAAAATTGTTGAAAGAACTAAAATGGCGCAATATGGATGCACAATCTAAATTGATGAACGCCGGAATGGAAGCAGAAATAATTAGAAAAGGCGCTGTAATAGGTATGAGTCCGTTAATGATGCCAGCGTATAAAATTGTAGTTGATACCCCTAAAATAAAATAATTGGCAGTTAAAAGAGACATACGATTTAGGGTGTACATGGCATTTAGTGCTATTTGTGTATTAGGCTTTTTGATCATTATCAAGGCTGCTATGATACAAATAAAGGAAGGTCCACAATTACGCGCACAAGCTCAAGAAATGAGCTTGCGCACCGACACGATTTTTGCGGAAAGGGGAAACATTTACACCGAAGATGGCACAATGCTTTGTTCCACCATACCACAATTTGATGTTCACATTGATTTTTCGGTAATCAAAAAAGATACATTTTATAGACACATTGATAGCCTGTCTAAAAAGCTATCAGATTTGTTTAGAGATGCTACAACAGCCCAATACAAAGAAAATTTGGTTAAGGCCTTTAAAGACACTGTTCGTTATTACGAGTTGGGTACTAAAATCTCCTACGATAAATATTTTGCCCTCCGCACATTTCCAATATTCAATAAAGGACAACGCCGTGGCGGATTAATAGTAGATACCCGCAATACCCGTGACAATCCCTATGATATTTTAGCATTGCAAACAGTGGGTAAATACCAACCAGCAATTTGGCGGGATAAAAAATTAGTCAAAAATGTAAAGGGGTTGGAGGCAATGTATGATAGCCTACTTAGCGGACAAAATGGTTGGCGCATGAGTCAGCGCATTGCAGCTAGTAAATGGGCTACTGTTGAGGGTTCTCGTGTAGAGCCTGTGAATGGGAAGGATATTGTAACCACCATTGATATCAGTATTCAGAATGTTGCTGAGCACGCACTAATGGACGCCTTAAAACAGTATAATTGTTGGAATGGCACCTGTGTTGTAATGGAAGTGGCAACTGGCAAAATCCGAGCAATGGCCAATCTAGGTGCTCAAGATGATGGTAGCTATACGGAAGATCAAAACTATGCGCTCAAACTTGCCGAGCCAGGGTCTACTTTTAAATTGGTAACCTTATTGTCTTTACTTAAAGACGGCTTTATAAATGTTGAAGACAATGTAAACTGTAATGGCGGTCAACGACAATTTGCTCATCGGGTTATGCACGATTCGCATCATGGCCTAGGGGTAATGCCCATTAAAAATGCCTATGCCCAGTCATCTAATGTAGGTATGGCGACATTGGCTTACGAACATTATTACAAAGAACCTGAAAAGTTTATCAAGCACATCAAGAGTTTTCACCTCAATAGCAAAACAGGGATAGATCTTTTTGGTGAGCAAAAAGCCAATGTTATTGAGCCCAATGAGAGAAATCTATGGAATGCGTCAACATTACCCTGGTTGGCAACGGGCTATGGAGTTATGATTACACCCTTGCATACTTGCATGATGTATAATACCATAGCCAATGGTGGCAAAATGATGAAGCCTTATTTAGTGAGTTCAGTGCGTGAATATGGTAAAGAAGTCATTAAAATAGAACCTACTGTTTTGGAAAAGCAAGTGGCCAGCAAGGAAGTAATTGCACAATTAAAAAAATGTACAGAAGAAGTAGTCTTATCTGGAACGGGAAGACATATTCAGTCTCCACACTATGCTATTGCTGGCAAAACGGGCACTGCACAGGTTTGGGATAAAGGGATACCCTATAGTGCAAAAGTTTATCAAGGTTCTTTTGTAGGTTATTTCCCTGCTGACAATCCCAAATATACCATGGTAGTAGTAGTGCGTACAAAACCCCATTCCAATTCTTACTACGGAGGAACGATTGCTGCACCTGTGTTTAGGATGGTAGCAGATAAAATATTTGCAAACGGTCAAGGATCTTGGAAGGGGGGTGCTGTAGATAGTATAGCCAAAAAGGCAAAGCCCAATTTGTATGTTAAATCATCTACATTTTTCAATCAAAAAACATTGTTGAATGCAATGAAAATGCCTCTAACAAGCAATTTCAAGGATGCATCAATAGCCGTACTTAAAACTGATTCGGTTGCGAAGATTGTCACACAAGCCAAAAAAATCGCCCAAAATATTGTGCCAGATGTGGTCGGGATGTCGTTGAAAGATGCAGTATATGTTTTAGAAAAACAAGGCTTACAGGTAAGAATAAGTGGTAGTGGCATCATTCAATCCCAATCGATTGCGCCGGGCACTTTTGCCAAAAAAGGACAAACAATTATTATACTACTGAGTTAATCTATAGAATGGCAATACTAAAGGACATATTGAGCCAGGTACAGGTAAAGAGCATAATTGGTAATACTGATTTGCCTTTTAATGCTATTTGTATCGACTCACGAAAGGTTGCTTTAGGAAGTGCTTTTATAGCTATCAAAGGTACCTTAGTAGACGGACATCAGTATATTGATACAGCAATTACACAAGGTGCAACCATTATTATTTGCGAAGTGCTTCCCAGCGAAAAACGCGAGTCTGTAACTTATGTTTTAGTAAAAGACAGCAGCATTGCTGCAGGTGAATTGGCTGCTGCCTTCTATGGTTTCCCTTCAAAGGAAATGACCGTTGTTGGTGTAACGGGTACTAATGGAAAGACAACAGTAACAACACTTTTGTACCAGTTGTTTACAAAGTTGGGCTATAAATGCGGCCTGATTTCTACGGTACAAAACTTTATAGGTGATGTGGTAGAGATAGCTACACATACTACTCCTGATGCAATCTCAATTCAATCGCTATTTGCCAAAATGCGCGATGCTGGATGCTCTTACGTTTTTATGGAAGTTAGTTCACATGCCATTCATCAAAACAGAATTTGCTGTATTGATTTTGACGGGGCTGTGTTTACCAACATTACTCATGATCATCTTGATTATCACAAGACATTTGATGAATATATCCGTGTAAAAAAACAGTTGTTTGATCAGCTGCCTCCTAAGGCATTTGCACTCACTAATATTGATGACAAGCGCGGAGCGGTAATGCTTCAAAATACCAGTGCCCAGCAGCTTTCTTATAGCCTTCGTACGCCAGCAAATATTAAAGGTAAAGTACTGGAGAATAATTTGACGGGCTTAGTAATGGAGATTGATGGCCATGAGGCTTATCTGAGAATGATAGGCATTTTCAATGCTTACAATATGCTGGCGGTATACGGTGTTGCCAAATTTTTGAATCAAGATTCTATAGAGGTTTTAGCGGCTTTGAGTACACTCAATGGTGCAGCTGGCAGGTTTGAAAGCGTTTGTTCGCCTGTAGAAAAAATACTCGGCATTGTAGATTATGCACATACACCCGACGCTCTGCTCAATGTATTAGCAACCATACAACAGTTGCGCCAAAATGACGAACAAATAATTACCGTGATCGGTTGTGGCGGGGATAGAGATAAGGCTAAGCGACCACTCATGGCGCAAGTAGCAGTGGATAAAAGCAGCAAGACCATTTTGACTTCAGATAATCCCCGAAGCGAAAATCCTGAAGAGATTTTAAATGAGATGGAAGCCGATTTGACCTTTGCACAAAAGAGAAAGGTGCTCAGAATAAGTGATAGAAAGGAAGCCATTAAAACGGCATGCACTTTGGCAAATCCGGGCGATATCATATTAGTGGCGGGCAAAGGTCATGAAACCTATCAAGAAATTAAGGGCGTACGTCATCATTTTGATGATAAAGAAATATTGATTGAAGCATTTACCATTTTACATAAATAAGACAGCCAGATGCTCTACTATTTGTTTACCTATTTGCGTGAAAACTTCGGAATGTTCGGAGCGGGGGTATTTTATTATATCACCTTCCGTACAGCGATGGCTATTATTTTATCCTTGATTATTTCAATGCTCATGGGTAAAAGGTTTATTGCCTTTTTGCATAAAAAACAGATTGGAGAAACGGTAAGGGACCTAGGTCTTGAGGGCGAAAAGCAAAAAAAAGGCACCCCAACAATGGGTGGTATCATTATTATAATGGCGATAATCATCCCAACATTATTATTTGCAAGGATAGAGAATGTGTATATTATTCTGATGCTTCTTTCAACGGTGTGGCTTGGTTTGGTAGGTTTTTTAGACGATTATATAAAAGTGTTTAAAAAAAATAAAGAAGGATTGTCGGGTAGATTTAAAATTTTGGGGCAGATAGGATTAGGGGTCATTGTGGGGCTTACTCTTTATTACAATCAACACGTAACGGTTAGCAGAGAGGTAGTTGAGGGTAAACCAACATTAAATAATTCTACTGAAAAGATTGCTTCAGCGCCCTTTGATCGAAAAGATGAAAATGGCAAAAAGCACACCTATGTGCAAGTGAAAAGCGCTATTACAACAATTCCTTTTGTCAAAACCCACGAGTTGAGTTATGCAAAGATTGCTTCTGTTTTTGGCGAGAAAGCAATCGAAACGGCAACACCTATTGTGTACGTTTTATTCGTGATTTTCATCATTGTTGCTGTAAGTAATGGTGCAAATATCACCGATGGTATAGATGGATTAGCAACAGGTGTTTCAGCAATTATCGGGCTTTGTTTAGGCGTTTTTGCCTATTTGTCGGGTAATTACATTTTTGCTGGATACTTGGGGATCATGCATATTCCCCACCTCAGTGAGCTATCTATTTTTATTGGAGCATTTGTTGGAGCATGTGTAGGTTTTTTGTGGTACAACGCTTATCCGGCCCAGGTTTTTATGGGTGATACCGGCAGTTTGGCTCTTGGAGGTATCATCGCTTCTTTGGCAATTATCGTTCGTAAAGAATTGTTGATACCTATTATATGCGGCATTTTTTTGATCGAAAATTTATCGGTAATGGTACAGGTAGCCTATTTTAAATACACGAAACGAAAGTATGGTGAAGGCCGAAGAGTTTTCTTGATGTCTCCCTTGCATCACCATTATCAAAAATTAGGTTATCACGAGAGCAAAATTGTATCTCGCTTTTGGATAGTGGGTATCATTTTGGCGGTATTGAGTATTGTGACTTTAAAGCTTCAATAAAAAAAGTGACGCAACGACATAAAAAATTAGTCATTCTAGGAGCTGCAGAAAGTGGTGTAGGCGCTGCTTTGCTTGGTAAGAAAGAAGGCTGGGATGTGTTCGTAAGTGATGGGGGGACAATTAAAGAGGCCTATAAAAATGAATTGAGCCAGGCAGGAATAGCATTTGAAGAAGGCGTACATAATGAAAAGAATATTTGGGAAGCAGACTGTGTCATCAAAAGTCCAGGAATACCCGAGAAGGCACCAATTATAAAGAGTTTACGAGCGAAGCAAATAGAGATAATTAGTGAAATAGAATTTGGGTATCGGTATAAAAAAGACAGCAAAATAATAGCGATTACGGGAAGTAATGGTAAAAGCACAACTACTAAAATGATTTACCATACGCTGTCTATTGCAGGATACGATGTGCGTATGGTGGGCAATATTGGAAATAGTTTTGCAAAGCAAATTGCTGAGGATCCAAGCCAATGGTATGTGATTGAGGTCAGTAGTTTTCAGTTAGACGACATTAAGCAGTTTAGGCCAGATATAGCACTGCTCTTAAATATTAGCCCAGACCATTTAGATAGGTACGAGTATAAGTTCGAAAATTATATTTCATCAAAATTTAAGATTACCCAGAACCAAACCGCAGACGACATTTTTATTACCAACAAAGACGACACAGAAATAAGTCAATACCTAGCAAATAAACCCGTTAAAGCACGAACAATATATTTTACGATGAGCGAACAAAACAACCCCAATTCCGAAGGCGCATATCTAGACAAGGAGCAAATCCACATCAATTATGATGGGGAAAGGACCTCGATGTCTATCCACGATTTATCAGTACAAGGAAAACACAACCAATACAATAGCATGGCAGCGGGCATTTCGGCAAGAACAGCGGGTATCAGAAGCGCAAAAATTAGAGAGAGCTTTTCAACTTTTGAAGGCATTGCACATCGATTAGAGTTTGTTGCGACAGTAAGAGGGGTAGATTTTATAAATGATAGTAAAGCTACGAATGTAAATTCGGTATGGTTTGCATTAGAAAGCATGAAAAAGCCAGTGGTATTGATTCTTGGGGGGCAAGATAAAGGGAATGACTATAATGAAATCAAAGAATTGGTTAAAGAAAAAGTAAAAGCAATTGTTTGTTTAGGCGTTGATAATAAAAATATTCATGATTTTTTTGGAGCTATAGTAAGCAATATCATCGATACACAAAGTGCTAAAGATGCTGCTCTAGCGGCCTATTCACTTGCCGAAAAAAATGACGTGGTATTATTAGCTCCCGCTTGTGCAAGTTTCGATTTGTTTCAAAACTATGAGGATAGAGGCGACCAATTTAAAGAAGCGGTAAGAAACTTGTAATTTATTAAGCTCAAGGAAATTAAATTATGCAACAGTTGTTAGGACATATCAAGGGAGATAAAGTAATATGGTCAATCGTATTGCTCTTGTCGCTATTCGGACTATTGGTGGTGTATAGTGCAACGGGCACATTGGCTTATAAAGTTGATAAAAATGCCAGTCACTTTATGGTAAAGCAATTAGCTATGCTTATGCTGGGTGCGGGCTTGATTTTTGTAGTGCATAAAGTAAACTATGCAAAGTTTTCGAAATTGTCGAAGCTGTTGTTTTACTTTAGTGTACCCTTACTCATTTATACCATGTTCTTTGGAGCCAAAATTAATGAGGGCTCTCGCTGGATTACGATTCCAATTATTCACTTAACTTTTCAATCTTCCGACTTTGCAAAACTAGCCCTGTTTATGTATTTGGCGCGTTTACTCAGTATTAAACAGGCTGTCATCAAAGATTTTAGATTGGGATTTCTACCAGTGCTTTTCCCTGTTTTGTTAATCTGTGCTTTGATTGCTCCTGAAAATTTATCAACCGCCTTATTGCTAGGTGTTACTTGCTGCATCCTATTTTACATAGGGCGCGTTAATGTCAAGCACATTATGCTCTTAGCGCTTACTGGAATAGTGGGGATTACAATATTAATTATGGCCTCCGTTACCTTCAAATTTGGGCGTGGTGAAACTTGGCTCAAACGTGTTGAAGATTACAGAGGAACATCAACTAATGGAGGAGAAAAGGTACAGCCATTCCAAGTACAACAAGCAAAAATAGCCATAGCCAATGGCGGTATTACCGGTCGTGGACCGGGCAATAGCCAACAAAGAAATTTTTTACCCCATCCTTATTCTGATTTTATTTATGCCATCATCATCGAGGAGTACGGATTAATTGGCGGCGCGGTAATTGTGTTTTTGTATTTGCTTTTTTTATGGCGATGTATTCTATTGTTTAAGCGATGCCCCTATGCATTTGGTGCTTTTCTAGCGGTAGGATTGAGTATTACATTGGTGTTTCAAGCAATGTTGAATATGGCTGTGGCAGTGCATTTGGTACCCGTAACCGGACTCACTTTGCCAATGGTGAGTATGGGTGGATCATCTATTTTGTTTACGAGTATTTCATTTGGCATTATTCTCAGCATTAGTAGTTATGTAGATAAAATGGAGGGTACAGAAATCGAGAAAAAAGAAGAGGGTTCAAAATTATTTATACAAAAGGGAGCAACAAAGAAATCAAACAATACGATAGCAACAGCATAAAGAAATGCAACAACTTAAAGTAATCATAGCAGGTGGTGGCACGGGCGGACATATTTTTCCGGCGGTGGCTATTGGGCACGCTCTTAAAAAGATGCAGCCTAATACAGAATTGCTTTTTGTAGGTGCAAAGGGAAAGATGGAAATGGAAAAGGTTCCCTTAGAAGGTTTTAAAATAATAGGTTTAGATATTGCTGGTTTTAATCGCAGCAATATGCTTAAAAACATTTTATTGCCTTTCAAGTTGTTGAAGAGTATTTGGGATGCCCGAAAAATTATAAAAGACTTTAAGCCTGATGTAGTGGTGGGTGTAGGTGGCTATGCTAGCTTCCCGATGTTGAATGCAGCCCAAAGAATGGGCATTGCTACTTTAATACAAGAGCAAAATTCATTTGCTGGCAAAAGCAACAAGATTCTTGGGCAAAGGGCAGAAGCTGTTTGTGTTGCGTATGAGCAAATGGAGCAGTTTTTCCCAAAGGAGAAAATAAAAATTACCGGTAATCCAGTTAGGAATGTTATTGCGAATAGCACTTGTACGAAGGAGGAAGGTTTGGCTTTTTTTGGTTTTGGTAAAGAACGAAAAACGCTATTGATAGTAGGGGGTAGCCTTGGAGCAAAGTCGATCAATGAAGCAGTCGATCAGTTTTTAAGTAAAATTATTGGCGAAGACAGACAAATTTTATGGCAAACAGGCAAGCCCTATTTTAAACAGGCAAAAAAGAGTGCTGCCACTTTTGGAGATAAGGTAAAGGTGTTTGATTTTATAAAAGAAATGGATAAGGCTTACGCTGCCGCTGACATTGTTATTTCACGTGCAGGTGCATTAGCTATTGCTGAGTTGTGTATTGTAGCTAAACCAGTGATTTTTGTTCCTTATCCTTTTGCCGCAGAAGATCATCAAACGAGTAATGCCATGGCTTTGGTTAAGAAAGATGCTGCGTTAATGATCCGAGACGAGGATGTAGCCAGTGATTTGTGTGCAGTGCTGTTACGTTTAGTGGATAACAAAGAACAACAAGAAAAAATGACTAAAGAATTGAAGGCTTTGGCTATAAGCAATGCGGATGAACAAATAGCACAATATTTAATTGACCTAGCCAATAATAAGACAATTTAATAAACAGTAATGAACGTAGAACAGCTAAAACGAATATATTTTGTGGGCATCGGCGGCATTGGAATGAGCGCATTGGCGCGCTTTTTCAAGCAACGTCATGCTGCTGTTTCGGGATACGATCTTACGCAAACTGATCTTACTCAGAACTTAAGTGCGGAAGGAATTGAGATATCTTTTGTTGATGATATTAGCCTAATTGACAAGAATGCAGAACTGGTAGTATACACTCCAGCTATACCCAAAACCAACCAAATTTTGAATTGGTACAGAGATCATCATTATCCTGTGTACAAACGTAGTGATGTATTACAGTGGATAACCGAGTCGTTCTTCGCTATTACAGTTGCTGGCACGCACGGTAAAACGACTATCTCTACCATGACGGCTTATTTGTTGCGTGAGGCAGGTGAAGGCTGTAATGCATTTTTAGGTGGAATTGCGGCTAATTACCAAAGCAATTATTGGAGTAGCGACACGGATGTAGCCGTTATTGAGGCAGACGAATACGATAGAAGTTTTTTGAAGTTGTTCCCCAATATCGCCATACTTACGGCTATGGATGCAGACCATTTAGACATTTATGGTACTGCCGAAGAAGTAGAAAAAGCATTTATACAGTATACAGCCAATATCAAGCCTGGAGGCACTTTAGTGGTCAAATATGGATTGCATCGAGCGGCAGAATTGCATGCGGATACAGTTATTAGCTATAGTCTTCAAAATGATGCTGCCGATGTTTATGCTCAAAATATTGTTCAAAAAAATGGCGCCTATACATTTGATATTGTAGGTAAAGGCTGGATGTTGCCAGAGCTATATTTGCCCATTGGTGGCATGCATAATATTGAAAATGTACTAGCCGCTATTACCGTTTCTCAATTGTTGGGAATGGATAAGGAGAAAGTAAAGCGTGCCTTAGCCCATTTTAAAGGTGTAAAGCGTCGATTTGAATATATCATCAAAAAAGAACAGACTGTTTTTATTGATGACTATGCCCATCATCCCGAAGAGCTCGCTTCTTTAATTACAAGTGCTAAAAAATTGTTTGCGCATAAAAAATGTGTAGTAGTCTTTCAGCCTCATTTGTATTCTAGAACACGCGATTTTGCTCAAGGATTTGCGGATAGCTTGAGCCTTGCAGACGAAGTGATTTTGTTGGATGTTTATCCGGCAAGAGAGTTGCCCATTGAAGGAGTTAGTAGCCAAATGATTGCTGATAAGATGACCAATAACTCTGTTACAATCTTATCCAAAGAAGGTCTCAAGGAGTACGTAAAAACAGCACCTATAGAGCTATTTATTACAGCGGGAGCTGGGGATATTGACAAATTAATAATAGCCTTAAAAGAAATAATTGATCAAAAATAATGAGCGAGAAGCGTAAAATATCTACACGAAAAATAATACAGACAATACTGACCATAGTGTTGTTATGTGCTTGTGTATTTGTGGTATTGAGCGCCTCTAAATGGCAAAGGGAAAAGCGCGTTGTAGCTGTGCACATTGAAATAGAAAATGAAGATTATTGTCAGTTTGTAAGTAAAGAAGAAATTCAAAAAATCTTATTTGACAATCGTCATATTAAGCCTTCTAGCTTGGTGATCGGAAAAGTAGATTTGAAAAAAATGGAAGCGATATTGGCAACAAATCCATGGATTGAAACAGCTCAAATTTTTATAGACAATAAGAAGACGCTACATGTCAATGTTACACAAAGGGTGCCTCGTTTGAGAGTTTTTGACAGAATAGGCAATACCTATTACCTCGACTCTAACAAACATGAGTTGCCTATTTCTGATCAATATACCCACTATGAGGTATTGTTTGTACATGTGCCGCAGATTAAAAATGATAGTTTAGGCGACTTGTTGAAATCACGGATGTTGGCTATATCAAAGTTTATTAAACAAGATACTTTTTGGTTAGCACAAACGGCAGAAGTAATTGTCAATAGCCATAATGATTTTCAAATTATACCCGTATTGGGTAAGCATAAAATATTATTGGGTGATGCAACTGACCTCAAGCACAAACTTGAAAACGTCTTTGCCTTTTATCAAAATGTATTAAAGAAAATAGGGTGGGATAAATATGAAATTGTGGACGCTCGATTTAAAGACCAGATTGTATCATCTCCATCACTCCCCTGGAATGCTCCTGTAGACAGGGCATTGAGTAATATGAATTGGGTGAAAACGATTGTAGGTGATTTGACAAAAGAAAAAGAGCTATCAAGTATTAACAGCCCCAAAGACACAACAATTACAAGTAGATAAATTTTTAACAAGACAATTAATACAGCAAAAAAATGAGCAGAAAAGATCAACCCATTATTGTAGGATTAGATATTGGAACTACCAAAGTAGTAGCCATTGCTGGACAAAAGAACGAGTTTGGCAAATTAGAGATTTTGAGCGTTGGTCGCACAGAATCGCAAGGTGTGCGTCATGGCGTAGTCATGAATATTGACCAATGCATACGCTCTATTCAAGTGGCAATAGAAAAGTGTCTGGGCAATAATCCAGACCTTGATATTAAAGAAGTGTATGTGGGTATTGCGGGCCAGCACATTAAAAGTTTGCAAACTCGTGGCGATAGAATGCGCCCTGATACAGATTCTGAGATTACAAGGCAGGAGATTGAATTGCTCATCAATGATCAAAAGAAAACCTTTATTCCAGCCGGCGATGAGATTATTGACATTGTACCCCAAGAGTATTTTGTTGATGATATGCAAACGCCTTTAAGTCCCATAGGAATGAACGGTGTGAAAATTGGTGCAAACTTCCATATCGTAACGGGAGATAGAAATGCCATTAGGAATATTAAACGCTGTGTAGAACGTTCAACCTTGACTACAAAAGATTTGGTATTACAGCCTCTTGCATCAGCAGCTGCAGTAATGAGTCCAGAAGATTTGGAAGCAGGTGTAGCTATTGTTGATATTGGTGGTGGTACAACAGATATGGCTGTTTTTTATGACGGTATCTTAAAGCATACCGCCGTTATTCCTTATGCTGGTGTCAATATTACCAATGATATTCATTATGGATTGGGCGTGTTGCGTGCACAAGCAGAACAATTAAAGGTGCAGTTTGGTACTGCACATGCTGACCATGCAAGTCCCAATTCATATATCACTATTCCTGGATTAAAAGGTTTGCCTCCAAAAGAAATCTCAGTTAAAAATCTAGCTCATATTATACAAGCGCGTACCCAAGAAATTTTAGACTACGTACTGTATCATCTTAAACAAATTGGACTTGAAAAAAGATTGTATGGTGGTATAATTCTTACTGGTGGTGGGGCTAGTCTCAAACATATTACACAACTCACTGAGTATGTAACAGGCTTAAGTGCTAGAATTGGTTTGCCTAATGAACACCTTGCAGGTGGCCATAGTGAAGACATGAACGATCCTATGTATTCTACTTGTATTGGATTAATCCTGCGTGGCTATCATGATTTCGAAAATGGTACCTATAAAAACTCAGGCAATAATCTTTTGCATATTTCTTTAGAAGATCAAAACGAAGAATTGCCGCCAAGAGAAATGACACTAGAAGAAAGTGCCTTCATGCAAGAAGAGGAAGAAAGAGGACGAAAAAGAGGGAGACAAATCGGAAAAATATTTGATGGCCTAAAGGACAAACTGATGAGCATGTTTGAAGATGAAGAAGATCGTCAATTCGATTAATTTATTAAAGCACACAACTTAAATACACAACTATAGTACACAACTAACCCCCTTTAAAATTTTAAAAGTATGATACACTTCGAAATCCCCAAAAATCAATCTTCCATCATCAAGGTAATTGGTGTAGGTGGTGGTGGCAGTAATGCTGTAAACCATATGTACAACCTCGGTGTTGAGGGTGTAGATTTTTTGATTTGCAACACAGACTCGCAGGCTTTAGAGTTGAGTCCAGTGCCCAATAAAATTCAGCTTGGCCCACATCTTACACAAGGTTTAGGTGCCGGTGCTAATCCCGAAATCGGCAAACAAGCAAGTGAAGAAAGTCTCGACGATATTTCCAAAATTTTGAAGGTGAATACGCGTATGGCCTTTATTACTGCGGGTATGGGCGGAGGAACAGGTACGGGTGGTGCTCCAGTTGTTGCTAAGATTTGTAAAGACCTTGGTATCTTAACAGTGGGTATTGTTTCTACACCATTTTCTTATGAAGGTCGTAAACGTATGGCCCAGGCCGAAGAAGGTATTAATAAATTACGCGAGCATGTAGATACCATTCTTGAAATTTCTAATGATAAGCTTCGCGAACAATGTGGCAATATGCCCTTCCGTCAGGCTTTTGCAAAAGCAGATGATATCTTAGCTACTGCTGCAAAATGTATCACAGATGTGATTACGACTACTGGACAAATAAATGTGGACTTTGCTGACGTTTGTACCGTAATGAAAAATGGTGGTCGTGCCATTTTAGGTAGCTCGGTAGCCAATGGTGAAAATCGTGCGCATGTCGCTGTTGAACAAGCTTTAAATTCTCCATTATTAAATGGTAGTAGCATCAATGGTGCGAAATGGATTTTATTGAATATCGTTTCGGCAGAAGGAGAGTACGAACATACTATGGATGAAGCAGAAGCAATACAAGCTTATGTACAACAACAAGCGGGTGATGATTGTGATGTGATTTTGGGTATGGGTAACGATTCAAGCTTAGGCGATAATATCGCAGTGACTGTCATTGCAACAGGCTTAAATTACAATCCACTCACAGCAAAAAATGAAGAGAAAAAAACTAACGATAAAAAACTAGTTGTCAATCTTGATCAGGTAAACGAAATCTCTAAAGTGGAGGTTCCACAGGCAGCTACTGAAGCTGTAGTTGACCCTTTGGCGCCTACCATGAAAGACAATAGTGATAGCCAAGATGAACTTGTAAGTACCATTGTCAATAACGTATGGGAGCGTAATTTATCTGTTTTAAAAGAGCCCACAAAAGACATAGTAGTTGAGAAGCAAGCTTCCGATTCAATGGTCAATGAGTTTCAAATCTTTGTAAGTCCAGAGCAAGTTGAGAAAGCAAAGTCTGTAGAGACAAAAATAATGGAGCGGGTATTGACTGATGCCGAACTGGAGGAAAAACGCCGCTTTGAGGAACAAAAACGTCAACTTGAAGAGCGTGCAGAGCGTTTACGTAACCTGAGTTTTAACGTCAAAACCACTGAACCAATTGACACTACCGATATTGAAAATGTACCAGCCTATTTAAGGAAAGAAAAGAGTTTAGAGCAGGGTATAAGTTCTGCCGATAAATTTTATAGTGGGTATACTGTAGGTGTTTCTGTTGGTGCTGATGAAAAAGCCCAAGCGTCTATTAACACAATCAATACATTTTTGGATGGTAAGAAACCAGACTGATTTTTTTAAAAGATGAACCAAAAATTGCGCCCGATATATTTTCGGGCGTTTTTTTTGGCGTACTTTGCCATTGAATTTACAAGATAAAATGTCCTTAAGTTGAAATCACTTTCTATTGTAATCATAACCTATAATCGCCCCGAAGATGTATTGCTCTTGTTGCACAATATTGCTGCACAAGAGCAAGCCGCTGAATTATTAGAGAGTGTTATTATTATCGATAATCATTCAGATCAACCATACGATGCGGTACAACAATTTATTGCACAGCAAAGCTTGCCTTTTCAATACATAAGAAGCGAAGAGAATTTAGGTGTAGCCCGAGGACGCAATAAAGCTATTGAGCTGGCAAAAGCGCCTGTTATTGTTACGATTGACGACGATGCCTACTTTAAGGATGCGGATGCACTATTGAAAATCGATTCGCTTTTTCGCAGCGATTTTGCCCAAAAAAACAATGTGGGTGTGTTTTGTTTTAAGGTTTTTTATGGCAGTACAGGAGCCTTGCAAGAAACGGCATTCCCCCATAAGAAAATAAAAGAATATAGAGATAAGAAGGAATTTCTAAGTAGTTATTATATCGGTTGTGGTCATGCCATTTTAAAAGAGGTTTATAATCGCGCAGGGGAGTATCCAACAGACTTTTTTTATGGAATGGAAGAGTATGATTTGAGTTATAGAATTTTGGACCTTGGCTATCGCATAGCTTACAATAGTTCGGTGGCTATTATACATAATGAATCTCCTAAGGGGCGTACACCACATGCCTCAAAAATGCAGATGCTTTGGGTGAATAAAAGCAAAGTAGCTTATCGATATCTGCCGAGTATTTATTTCATCAGCACCGCTGTTATGTGGTCTTTACAATTTCTATTGAAAACTAATTTTAAGCTTCCCCTGTTTTTTGAAGGTTGGAGAAAAATAGGCCAAATTCCTTCAACAGAACAAAAAAACCCCATCAGTACTGATACCCTTAAGTATATTAAAAGTGTAGAAGGTAGAATGTGGTATTAGGAGGCTAAAGAAAAGTAATTTCGAATAAACGCATGGAATCGATTTTTCGAGAAATCTTGTTCAAATGTTGCCCTAATATTGGCAGATAATTTATGGCGCAGTGCTTCATCTTTTGATAATGTTTGTAAGATTTCGATAGCAGAGTTGATTACAGACTCTTCACTATGATTATCCAGTAGCGCTCCGTTTTCTAAATGCTTAATGGCTGTAGGCATGCCTCCTACGGGCGTCACAATGGGAATGATGCCAAAATGCATGGCTTCTAATAATGCAACGGGAAAACCTTCAGACTGTGAGGTGAGCAAGAGCACGTTCTTATTTTTAATGAATTCGTACATTTCTTTACCCATTTTTAGGGAAGGGGTAAATGTTGCAAAGCTTTCGATGTCTTGGGGTAATTCATCTTGAAAATTTCCTACATAATAAAATGAAACAGGCAAGCCTAGGGCTTTAATTCTTTTGGCAATCTCGAAATGTAGCCACAATCTTTTTTGTGCCGTTCCTCTACCGGCATAGTACACTTTTAATTGTTCGTTTTGCAAGTGTATGGGTTCTATTTCTTTTGGAATATCTACAAACAACCTCAGTTCGCTAAAGCGAGAACTGTATTTTGTAGGAATCCCTACTTTTTCAGAATAGTCTACTATTTTATCAATTTCTGCCTGTGCCACACATATTCTTTTGTCTAGAAAAGAAACAAAAGGCATCCAAACATTGCAAAAGCGTTCATCGTATAGGTGTATCAACTCGAGTACCTCTGCTTGCGGCGGTAAATGAGGTGTAAGTTTATATGCAAAATTGCATTGACCTATAAAAACGGTGGACTTATTTTTGTTTCGTTTGATAACTTGAGCATAGTATCCCCTTGCAATAAAATTGGCCCAATAGATGAGTTTGTTATCAGTCCATTTACTGATGTCTTTTATGCAAACATTCTCATGTTGAAAAAGCTTAAGAGCAGTGTCGTCGATGGATTTTTTGGTAAAAACAACTAGGATTTTTTGGTCATAGAGTGCTTCCAAAATTTTTGCATGCACGTATTCTGCTCCTCCTAGTCCATAAATAGGGATAAAGAAAAAAATGTCAAAGTCCTTGTCTGCAGAGAACATTCCGATTAAACGGCCTAATAGTACAAAGGGGTACATGATTATTTGTTCGGCATATCGTTTGGCCGTAAAGAGCTGATACTTGTTCATTATATCTTTTTTGCAACGCCTACAATACCTATAAAAATCTGACCATCTTTAAACTCAGTTCGATTTTTGCCCTTTGCAAAAGCTAGAAATAATAAGATCAATGGCAAGCTGATGAGGTAAATACCGAAACGAATAAACTTGGGGAGTGCTCCTTTTTTGAGCCAAATCAAGTAGCTATGCAGAAAGGATAAATCGTTGCTGCCGTAAGTTTCTAGCAGTTCAAATGCAAAGCCGTTTTCTTCAAACATTTTTTTAATCGCAAAGGGCGTATAGCGATAGAAATCCCAAGGCGATTCGTGCAAATACCAAATAAAGGGAACAGAGAAAATGACAGTGCCCTCTAGTTTTAAAACACGATGAATGTCTTTTAAAACCAGCTTGGGCTCTGGGCAGTGCTCTAGTACCTCAGTGAGCAATACGCTATCTACGCTGTTTTCTGGCAAGGGAATATGGAATCCATCCCAAAGCAAATCTGGTTGAATGCCTTTGTATACTGATGAATTAGGCAAGTCCATGCCTACATATTCCTCGATGGAAGCATTTTCTTTAATAAAATCTCTATAGGGCATTACGCCACAGCCCACATCCAATAGCTTGCCTTTGAAAAAAGGGATACTCTTTTTAATGTGTTTAAAAAGTTGATTGCGGGTTATAAATATGTCAACATGAGGAAACCAAGGGAAGCGAGGAGTAAAGCCCATTTTTATCAAGTTTATAGTTTAATAAATTGAGCAATCATGGTGCGTCCTCTTTGCAAGCGTGGCTCTTTAAAAATCCTCAATAGCGATTTTAAATATTGAAATCTTGTCGTGGTTCCTGCTCTCTTATGGATGTCACAATCAACTGCTGCAGCCCTGAATTTATTGATAAAAGAAGAAGGTTCGAAATACACCGCATCTAATTGGATATTGAATGTAGATTGTAATTGCTCGAAGGTGCTAGGGTACCACAGTCCTTGATGATGTGGCGGCATATTAAATGGGTTGAGGATTGGATCGTTGAAAATACAATCACTATTTGGCACCGATATAATTAGGCGTCCACCCACTTTAAGTGTATTTAGGGAGGATTGAATGACGGCGCCAATGTTTTCAATATGCTCATACACTTGAAAAGAACAAACCACATCAAACAATGTATGAGCATCTAATTGTTGCTCCAATTCATCAATCTTCATGTGGTGCACTTTATAGCCATTCGCTCTGATTTTTTCTATGG
Source organism: Sphingobacteriales bacterium (assembly GCA_027491165.1). Taxonomy (GTDB): domain Bacteria; phylum Bacteroidota; class Bacteroidia; order Chitinophagales; family Chitinophagaceae; genus Rurimicrobium. The sequence continues at coordinate 21,159 of JAIXWS010000001.1, forward strand.
CAGATTCATTGAGCTCAAGCCCTTCGGCGTGCTCTGTTTTTTGTTTTAATAACTTCAAAAATTGCCCCCTACCTGAGCCTATTTCTAATACCCTTTCGTTTTGTTGTATCAGTTCAAGCCCTTTGTTAAACTCCCACTTGTCATCCTTATAATACCAATCAAAATGTTGGATCGATTCATAAAATTTTCCATCTCCAACAATGTTATTCGGTGAAAAAAATTGCAAACCAGAATCGGTACATTCATAAAGATCAATATGGTCTATGCCAACGAAATAATTGCTTACATCGATATTAAATTGCGCATAATCATTTTGTAAGGTTTGTGCACTGAAACTTCTAATTTTTTTTAGCTTAGACGAATCATTTATGGGGCTTTGAATTGCTGTCACCGACTATAATTTTGTTTAGAAAATGCTTTTGCTTTGGGTAAAAGTAATTAAAAAATTGTTCAAGATTTATTATCTATTGGGCCTGTATCCAAGCTCTTGTGCGCTCAAACCTTCTTATTTGTCGCTTTTGCCCTCAGGGATTTGAGGGGACATTTTTAAACTTAAAATAACTTAACGCCTACATGAACTTGAAACAAATATTGTCTCCAAACGTCACGGCTGTTCAGGTTGTTGAGGTTTTGAAAGTCAATTAGGGTACGGGCGCCAATATCGGCCTGGCCCAGATGTATGGTAGCTCCTATTATCCCTGCGACACTACCCGATTTAAATAGTTCTTTAGCATCTTTTACTAGATCGGTATTGTCTTGGACATTGATGATACCATAAAATTGAACACCAGTTTGCATCCATACTAATCTTGCTAATCTAATTTGTGCCAGCAAAGGCAAGCATAGTTTATTTACCCTAAAACTACCCTTACTGATAGAGTCATTGATGTTGTTATAATATTGCTTGTACAGACTATAAAAAGAATTTCCCGTGGTGTATTCGGATTGTTCAAAGAGGGCTTCTGCTTGCACTCCCAATCCCAAACCTTTGATGCCTGCAAAGGCTCCACCTACTATGTTAGACTTGATGCCGTTATCCCAATTATTACCCGATAAGTAAGAAAAATTAGCACCCATTTTTGCCCCCGCATACAGTTTCGGCATCAACTTTGTTTTTCGTGTGGGGTTGGCTGCTGCAAGAAGTTGCGCGTTTGACTGTAGGTTGCTTAAAACAAGAAGCAATAGGATGGCTAAGCCAAAAATTTTATAGGAATGTACCGTTTTCATTGCTGATTTATTGAAGCGTACTAATAATCATAAATTGATTTTCGAAAGGTCTTATGTGCATTTTTATTTCATCAAAAATACGCCATCCATATTGTAAATAATAGCCCGAAAAATTTTCGATGCGCTCTTGTAGTTGTCCATTGGGTTGACAGGCAGATTTTAAGCGAATAATTTGGTCAATAGAAATGGCTTCTTTCTTTTTTTCTGCACGGTACATTTTCTGCTCCAAGTTTTTAAGCTGCTTTTTGATTTTTGTAATAGAGGCTGCAGCGGCTTTTTCTAGGCTAGCATCCAAATGTGTAACTCTTGTGGCCAATGCAGCAAAATTACTTTCAATGGATTGTGCTTCTGCACTTAAGTCCCAAGAAGGTCCTTTTTTTTGTAAAAGCATGCGCTTTATCAGATTGTTTTCCGTGTCAAAAATATCTTGTACACTGAATCCTGTTTGTTGCAGAAGTTCTTGGCTTTTGGGGGAGATGATTTGTACCGATTGTCTTAAAAATAGGCTTGGATAAAATAGCTTATAATGATCAAAAAGCGGTTTTAATTGTAACCAATAGGCGAGCTCCGAGCCACCCCCAATAAAGCAAATGTTGGGTAAAATGGTCTCTTGAAATAATCCTCGCAAAATCACATTTGGGCTAAATCTATCCGGATGTTGGTTTACTTCATCAATAATTTCTTTTTCCGAAAAGGTAATTGGGTTTTGAAGCACCACCCATTTGTCTCCTTGTTTTTCTATTCGTGCGCGCATATCATCTTTTAGATAAAACAAATTGATAGGGCGAGGAAAGGCTTGAACTGTATAGTGTTGAGCTAATAAGGCTGATTGTTTTTGTACAATTGGATATGCCTTTTGATGAAGGAGTTCATCTATTATAATGGGGGCAAAAAGCTTTTTTAGTTTTTTGTTATCAGGGTTAAGCACAACCAAACCATAATGGCCAAATAATGAATTGACTAGATATTGGGTAGCAGCAGCAATCGTTTTTTGCGTGAGGTATGCTGACGATAGCGTTTCAATAAGCGTTGAACAATATTCACCCGGCGGTCCAAAATAGGTAAAGAGCTTTTCTAAAACGACTTCTAAACTTTTTGTGTTCATGCGACCTACAGCACCTGTTTGCCCAGCCGCATCCCAAATATATTTTTGTCCCTGGTGCCAAAATTGCCCTAATTCTTCCAGGTCATTATCTTCGCTACCCATATAATATACCGGCACAAAATTTAATTCTGGATGATCTGTCTTCAATGCCTCTGCCATTTTAATGGCATGTAAAATTTTATAGAAGAAATATAGATAACCTGTGAGCAAATTGGGTTGGTGGGCAGTACAAATGGTGTAGGTGTTGGGATTCAATAGCGATTGTATATTGGCCAACACCATATCGGGTGCATCTGTGTTAGCATACTGTTCTTGTAAAACTTCCACTAATACAGGCCTATTGACAGCCGTTTTTTTTCGAGCATCAATAGCCTCTTCAATACCTTTTTTGTTTGCTGTGAATTGGTAAAAAGGCCGAAGGTTCTCAGCCTTGTCCATATAATCACACACTAATTCCGAAAAAGAGTTGGTGTCTTTATAATTGATAAAAGTACATAGGGTATCCAAGGCTCAATTAGCATTTAATTATGTTCAAAGTTAAAGCATTGTCCTAAGGAGCGCTCTAATAATTTATTCCAGTAAAAAAAATAAGCCGCTATTTTTAGCGGCTTATTTAGGGGTAATGATGAGTAAAAATCAAAAAAGGATTTATTCTACGTTTAGAGAAACTTTTGCTTTGTCTACAATGTCCGTACGTTTTAGCCATTTATTGTTGAAGGCTATGCCAATGCGGTTACCGTTTACCTTTACTGTAGCTTTTTGCTCTACTTTTAAGGGCATGCCATCATCATCTGTTGATTGCCAAGAGACTTTTTTGACACTGTCCATTACTATGATACTTACTTCAAATGGTTCATCTGCTTTTTCGCGGAAGGTATATTCCCCATCAGCTTTTGGTTTAGAACTAAATTTAACGGTTACGGAGCCTTTGCCTATTATCCCGCCATACATCAAGCCTGCAGTGTCGTAATATACAAAATTGGCAGGGCCAAAAGTATCTACATTGACCAACCAGGTATTCTTTTCAGGAGTAAAAACGGGAACAGGATATTCTTTTGAACAAGAGGCAAGGATAATAGCAAATGCTGCTATAATTAAAAAGTGAATTTTTTTCATTAGGTTTAATTAGAGGTAATAAATAGTTGTACGATTAAATAATGGCATTATTGCTCAACAATATGCGTGGAAACCAAAACGGTGTCCTTAGCGTTACTAGCATTCACAAATTTTAGGTCATTGGCAATTAAGGTGTATTTGCCATTGTTCACCCTTACCAAAACAAATGTTCCAGCACTTGCGATACTATTGTATACTATGTTTCCGCTGAGGATGGTTCGCAGCGCGATTTCTTTGTTGGTATAGGCCACGTCATTAACTGTTAAATCGGTATTGACAGTGGGTATACTCTTAAATGAAAAATCTAAAGTTGACCCTTTGCCATCAGCAGCCGATATATAATTACTGGCATTGCTTACTTGTACCGATTGAGCAGTAAAGGTTTTGCCTGCTATAGACCAAGAGTTTTCTGGAAGGCCACCAAACTCTTTTTTGCAGGATGCATTAAGCAAGATTACGCCCATACTTAGGCCAAATATTATTTTTTTCATAAATCGCGTACAATAATGATTTGCTACAAAGCTAATAATTAGCTTGTAAAATTGTGTATCCATTTCAAATTATTTTAAAACAACAATTTTATTTTTCCATTTTCTTTTTATTTGTACCATTTTCCTACCATTCGACATTCTACCTTTGCTGCGCAAATATTTTTTTTAGATTTTTTATCATAATGAACACCATTCGGATTATTCTTTTTTTTACGGTTGTGGCTTTGGCCGAATATTATAGTTTTATCGTGCTCAAATCAGCCTTGAGAAATATGCCCTATACCGCTCGTAATATAGCCATGGGCCTTTATGTATTGATTGATATTTTATGCTGGACCGGTTTTTTTATCCTTCGTAGTGGGCTGCTCAACATACCCAATAGTGTCAAAACAGTCTATATAGCTTTAGCCATAGGGTTGTTGGTGAGTAAAGTGTTGATACTGGTCATCATGTTGGGTGATGATCTTCGAAGAGCTGTTTTGTTATTGATCAATAAAGCAAAGGACGAGCCTGTGCAAGCAATTGTAAGCAATGGTATTTCGCGTTCGACTTTTTTATCTCGATTGGCATTGGTGCTGGGAGCAGGGATCATTGTCGGTTTTATCAATGGTATTGGTAATCGCTATCGCTATCAAATCAAAAGGGTAAAAGTAAAATTCCCCAATTTGCCAGCCGCCTTTGCTGGGTTTAAAATCGTACAATTGTCTGATATCCATAGCGGTAGCTTCGACAATGAAGAGGCTGTGGCCAAAGGCATTCAAATGGCGCTCGACCTTCAGCCCGATATTATTTTTTTTACTGGCGACCTTGTAAACGATCGCTCTACAGAAGTTGGGGCCTATCAAAAAATATTTTCAAGGCTCAAAGCACCCATGGGTGTGTATTCCATTTTGGGTAATCATGATTATGGCGATTATGTCACTTGGCCCACGCCTGAGAGTAAAGTAGAAAACCTCGAAATGCTGAAAAAAATCCATGCAGATATGGGTTGGCGCTTAATGATGAATGAACATATTATACTAGAACGAGGGGCAGATAAAATAGCTTTAATAGGCATTGAAAACTGGGGTGCAAAAGCACATTTTCCGAAATATGGTAGTATGAAAAAAGCCTACGAAGGCTTGCCAGAAAAAAACATCCCTTTCAAAATATTACTCTCGCACGACCCTTCGCATTGGACAAATCAAGTGCGCACGGAATATCCTGATGTCGACCTTACTTTTAGTGGTCACACCCACGGTATGCAATTTGGTGTTGAAATTCCTTGGCTCAAATGGAGCCCAGTACAATACATTTATAAATATTGGGCAGGCTTGTATAATGAGGGCAAACAATATTTGTATGTCAATCGGGGCTTCGGTTTTCTGGGGTATCAAGGTCGCTTCGGCATCTTGCCCGAGATTACTTTTTTAGAGCTCAGTAATTAATTGTACAGGATGGCTAAGCAAAAAAAACTCCTTGTTATTGCTGGCCCCACTGCTGTGGGCAAAACAGCTATTGCTATCGAAGTAGCCAAAAGCTTAGGAACAGAAATTATCTCTGCCGATTCTCGTCAGTGTTATCGAGGAATGAGTATTGGTACCGCACAGCCTAGTACCGAAGAGCGCGCTACAGTACCCCATCATTTTGTTGATTGCTATGAAGTACAAGAGGCGCTTAGTGCAGCTGACTTTGAGCGCTATGCCCTCGATCAATTAAACCAGATTTTCTCCAAAAGTCAATACGCTGTAGTTTGTGGTGGTACAGGTTTGTACATCAAAGCGCTTTGCGAAGGCTTAGATGATATGCCTGCCATCGACGCTATAATAAGCCAAATGGTTTCGGATCGGTATGCAGCAGAAGGAATGGATTGGTTGCGTGAAGAACTGCGTCAAAAAGACCCCGAATTTGCAGCTATGGGTGAAATGGAAAACCCAGCAAGAATGTTGCGTGCCTTAGCTTTTAAATTATCTGTAGGTAAAAGCATTGTGCAATATCGTACTGCTGTAAAAAAAGATCGACCATTTGAGATCATCAACATTGGGCTTGAGCTGCCTCGTGAGCAACTATATGAGCGCATCAACCAACGTGTAGACTTAATGATGCAGCAAGGTTTGCTGCAAGAAGCACAGCAATTATACCCCCAAAGAAATTTGAAAAACCTACAAACAGTAGGATACACTGAGCTTTTCGATTATCTGAATAACACAATGACCCTTGAGCAGGCTGTTGACAAAATAAAACAGCATAGCCGCAATTATGCCAAGCGCCAACTTACTTGGTTCAAAAAAGACAAGGCTTTTACATGGCTCAATGCACAAGACCCCCATTTAATGGTCAACATTGCCGATATGTTGTAAAGTATCGGCCAGCGCCCTTTGGCTCTTTGGGTTTTAGGAAAGGAATTTTTTCTTCTCGTTCAGTATGCTCCATTCCGTTTTTTCCGCAATAATAGTATTGCTCAAAACACCTAGTCCATCAATTTCCATTGTGACCACATCGCCTGCTTGTAGCCATTGTACTTTGTAATTCGGGTCATTGAGTAAGCCCGTGCCATTGAGTTCTAAAAAGCAGCCTGTACCGACAGTGCCACTGCCGATCACATCACCGGGCAATACATCTGCACCATAAGCGCAGCGCTCGATGATTTCGGCAAAGGTCCAATCCATATCTGCCATATTACCTTGACTTACGGTTATGCCATTCACTTTACAGGTCATGCCTAGCTTATAGCTATTGCCGATGTGTTTGTTTTTGGCAGCTACTTTATAAGGTTCTAGTTCATCGGGTGTCACCATTATAGGGCCAATAACGGTACTGAAATCCTTTCCTTTTGCAGGGCCGAGATTCAATAGCATTTCTTCCATTTGCAAGGTACGGGCACTCATATCGTTCATGATCATGTAGCCCGCAATGTATTGGTCAGCCTCGGCAGCAGTAAAATTTCTGCCTTTTTTACCCAATACTACTGCTACTTCCAATTCGAAATCGAGTTTTTGGAAATGGTCGGGCATGCACAGGATATCACCAGGCCCTTGAATGGCATTGTGGTTGGTAAAATAGAAAATAGGATAATGGTCAAACTCTGCAATCATATCCACTTTGCGGTTGCGGCGCGCAGCAGCCACGTGTTGGCGAAAGGCATAGCCATCGCGGCAAGAGCTAGGTTCAGGTACTGGCGCCATTAAGGCTGCGCTGCTCATTTCCGCATCCGCCGTCATGCTATTGATGCCTTTTTTAATGTCTGATTCAGCTGCTTTTGCTAGGGCGCTATTGGTATCCCAATTGTGGAGCATAGCCTTCATGTTATTGGGCAATGAAGGGTTTAATTTGTTGGTATCGTATAGTTTTCCGTCTATTAAAAGAGCGAGTTGTTGTTGTCCATTTTTAGAATAAGTAGCTAATTTCATGTGTCAAAATTTAGATAGCGAAGGTACCAAAAATATGGCCTTCTATAGGGTTAAATGATATAAAAAAAACGCCCCGAAATTTCGGGGCGTTTTTGTAGTGAATCGAAAAAAATATTTCGATTAGCATGCCTTGATTATTTTACAACTGAGAAACGTTCAGTAATTGTACCGTTGTCAGATGCAACTTTAATAGTGTATACACCAGAAGCAAAAGATGTAGTGTTGATCTCAAACATTTGCGTTCCAGCATCTAGTTTTTGGCTAGCTACTGAATAAACAGTGCGACCTAATGCATCTAATACTTGAACACCAACATTTGCACTTGATTCTAATTTAAATGCAATTGAAGTGTGGTCAGTTGCTGGGTTTGGATACACAGAAGATTGAGAAATTACAGCATTTTTATTTTCAACGCTTGCAGGCCAAGTAGCTGGCATTGATTGCGATTGGAATACTTCTTTAGTATTGTTGTCCTGTACAAAAGCAACTAAGCTACCTGTAATTGGATTAGACCAGAAAGTGTTTGAAAATTGAGTTGGCGTACCTGTTGTATATTTTACTGCCCAACGGAATTTTTGTGCTACACCACTTGTTGTGCTAGCGATGGAAAGACCAGCACCAGCAGCAGCCATGTTACGCATTACATGATAGTATTGTTTTTGACTTGTTGTAGCTCCTGGGTTAGTGTAACTGTATTCAATTGCAGCTAAGTGCAGTCTGAAATTAGCACTTGCTAAGGTGAAGTGTGGAGTAACGGTAACGTCTGCGATTAAAGAATCTTTTTTAACAACGTAAGTACCTGTAATATCCATAAATGCAGGGTCTGCTTTTGAAGCGGCAACTTCAGCAGCATCACCGCTAGTGCCAGGTTCACCATTTGTATAATGGTCAGGAATACCACTTACTGCATAATAAGTTTTACGAGTATTTCCTTCGCTGTTGTAGCATACGTCATTACCTGGGCTTGGCCAGTTCATTTGGTATTTAATAACATTAAATCTAGATGCTGGAACGTTTGCAGGAAGGCTTAACAAGAATGGATCGAATGTTGCATTAAAGCTTGCGCAAGGAGGGCAAGTAGAAGAAGTAAATTCTTCAATCAAGCCATTGCGATTAACACTTTTGGTTGCAGTAACGAAATTTGTATTGATCGTGTTGTTACTTGCTACAGCATCTGCTGCACCATTAACTTGAAGTACGCTCGCTAATAAAGTATGCGCACCGCTAGTTGTGCCAGATACACTCGTTGTAAAAGTAAGTGTAGCTGAAGAACCAGGGATAAGGCTAAGACCACTGAATGTTTGAGAAACCGGAGTTCCTGCATCAATTCTATAGCTTGCTTGTACAGATGTTATTGTCGTAGTTCCTTTGTTCGTTACATTCACACTGATAGGTGTTGCTGGTGTAGC
>JAIXWS010000114.1 GCA_027491165.1 Sphingobacteriales bacterium
AATAAAGCTTTCTTTTCCAGTCCTTTCCTTTGTACATTTGCCTTCGTTCTTTAAACATTAAAAATCTTCCATTTTATATGGCACATAAATTAGAAAATTACGTTCTCGGCAATTGGATTACAGGCGATGGCGAAGGCCAAGCCCTATACAATGCAGTGAATGGAGACACTTTGGCTTATGCTTCTACCAAGGGGCTCAACAATGCTGATATATTGCATTATGCCCGCACAATAGGTAATCCTGCCTTGCGCAAAATGACTTTTCAAGAGCGTGGATTGATGCTCAAAGCATTGGCTTTGCACTTACAAAAACACCTCGATAAATTCTACGCCATCAGCTACCAAACAGGTGCTACCAAAGCTGATAGCTGGGTAGATATCGAAGGTGGTATTGGAAATCTTTTTGCCAATGCCTCACTGCGCCGCAAGTTCCCCGATACTTCTTTTTGTTTGGATGGCGAATCGCATATCCTCAGCAAAAAAGGCACTTTTATGGGGCATCATTTATTGCTACCCAAAGAAGGAGTGGCGGTACATATCAATGCTTTCAATTTCCCGGTTTGGGGTATGTTGGAAAAAATTGCGGTAAACCTTTTGGCAGGGATGCCCGCTGTAGTAAAACCCGCAACGGTTACTTCTTTCCTTACCGAAGCGGTAGTGCGCGAAATCATTTCCTCGGGTATTCTACCTGCTGGTGCTATACAATTATTATGTGGTTCAGCTGGCGATTTGTTAGACAATGTCATGTCTCAAGATGTAGTGACCTTCACGGGCTCGGCAAGTACCGGCTTGATGTTGAAATCGAGCAAAAGAATTTTAGAAGAATCTGTACCTTTTAATATGGAGGCCGATTCGCTGAACTGTATGGTGCTGGGTGAAGATGTAACACCGGATATGCCCGAATGGGACATTTTCGTAAAAGAAGTGCGGAAAGAAATGACCACGAAATGTGGTCAGAAATGTACAGCAGTACGTCGCATTTTTGTACCCGAAAACAAAATGGAAGCGATGCAAGAATCGCTGAGCAAGGCTTTAGCTCAAACAACCATTGGGAATCCTCTGAATGAAAAAGTAAGAATGGGTTCTCTTGCAGGCAAAACCCAATTGCAGGAAGTAAAAGATCAGGTGCAAAAATTATTAGCCTCTTCGCAACTCATTTATGGTTCTATGGATAGCATTGATTTGATTGATGCCGATTTCAATAAGGGTTCATTTATGAGTCCACTCTTGTTACGCAATGAAAATCCTTTTACCGCAACTGCTACACATGATATAGAGGCTTTTGGGCCAGTTTCTACTTTGATGCCTTATAAAAGCATGGACGAAGCGATTGCCCTTTCAAAATTAGGTAAGGGTTCTTTGTGCAGCTCGATTATCACTGCAGACCCCAAAATTGCTACCAACTATGTAGTGGGTGCTGGGATGTATCATGGTCGTGTATTGGTGCTGAACAACGAATGTGCCAAAGAAAGTACCGGTCACGGTTCTCCCCTACCCTTATTGGTTCATGGCGGTCCGGGTCGTGCTGGTGGTGGCGAAGAAATGGGTGGCTTGCGCGGTGTAAAACACTATATGCAGCGTGTGGCGATTCAAGGTTCTCCATCCATGATTACGGCTATATCCCAACAATATCAGCAAGGCGCTAAAGGCAATGTAGATGGCATTCATCCTTTCCAAAAAATGTTTGAAGACCTGAAAATTGGCGACCAGATTGTAACCGAAAAAAGAGTAATTACGAGTGAAGACATCGACAAATTTGCCGACCTCTCTGGCGACCATTTTTATGCGCACATGAAAGACACTCATTTTGATGGAACGATGTTTACACACCAAGTGGCCCACGGTTATTTTATTATGAGTGTGGCTGCCGGTTTGTTTGTGGATTCTTATAACATCAATCCTGTTTTGTTGAATTATGGTATTGACGAATTGCGCTTCACAAAGCCTGTTTATCCCGGCACCAGCGTATATGTTCGTTTTAGCTGTAAAGAAAAAATCCAGCAAGAAACTAGAGATGAAAATGACATCCCAAAGGGCATTGTAAAATGGTTGGTTGAAATCTTTGATGAAACAGAAGAACCATTGGTGGGCATCGCCACCATTTTGACGATGGTGAAAATGAAGGGCTAATAAAGTTCTTTTTAATTTAAAAAAGCCGCTACAATCAAATTTGTAGCGGCTTTTCATTTATTACTATTGGGTATTTATTTCACTAATTTCTTCAATTCTTCCTCATTAACGCTTACAGGATATTGGGCTCTTAAAGCAGCATTCCAATCCTTTTCCAATTTATCTTGGTAACCCGAAACAACATATCCACGGGCATCTGCAAAAGCTTTAGTTTCTTTTTGTTTGAAGATTTCTTCCGCTTTTACGACCGTGTAGGTATTATCGGCTTTCTTAACACCTTCACTGGCTTTACCGACATTAATTTTATTTTGTGGCACATCAGTAAATTTACTGAACTCATAGCGACCCACCTGTACGCTCACAGCGTCACGCTTGGCTTCGCTGTTCATAGTTTTTACGAGTTCTTCATTAGTCATTCCTTTTTTGGCTAAAAGCTTCAAACCTTCTTTCAAGGCCACTTCGTCTTTAAAAGTATATACGGAACCTTTAAATCCAGGCTCCCATTGATACTTATCTTTTTGAGTTTCGTAGAATGCTTTCAAACCAACAGTGTCTTTAGAAGCTTTACCCCACACATTTCTGTCCATCAATTCAAACAACATAATGCCGTCTTTATATTCTTGCATGAGGCTTTTGAATTCGGGATTTTCTTCAATCAATTTATGTTCTTGGAAATCATTGACAACTTTGGTTTGATACATAGTGTACAACTCTTTAAACACAACATCTTTATCACCTTGCGACATTAAACGACCGCGGGTGGTTGCTCCTGCAAAGTTGATAAAATCATTTTGGGTATAATTTTTTCCGGCAAGACTAAACATGGTGTTATTGGCGCCCTTCTGAAAAGTATTGGTGTTAAATTGACCCGCATCTTTGCCAGTATCTGCAATATTGCCTAATTGGCTTGCAATAGTCTCCCAAGCTTTCGAATTTTCTTTAAAACCATTGGTGGTTTTGACTTTTAAGAAATACATATCTCTTGCTTGTTGGGCACGAGAGTCATTATCTACTTTGGTTTTAAATTCTTTTTGTACTGCTTCAAATGGTTTTACATCATACTTTTCAAGTAGCTTAATCAAGTGAATCCCATATTCCGTTTGAACAGGTTTGGATACCTCACCCGGGTTTTTCAATCCAAAAGCTGCTTCTTCGAATGCAGGAACCATTCGTCCAACACCAAATACAGGCAATTCTCCTTTAGAATCCTTAGAAAACTTATCTTCAGAATATTTGGTCACTAAAGATTCAAAGGAAGCACCACTTTTCAATTCTTTTTGAACCGTATCCATTTTTAACTTAGCCATTGTAATGGCCGCATCACCAGCGGATTTAGATGTTGCAATTAATATCTGAGCCACTTTCACTTGTCCACGTGCGGCTCTTTTATCCAATACTTTTACGATATGGTATCCAAAATTGGTACGGAATGGTTCAGAAACTTTACCCACCGCAGTATTGTATGCCGCATTCTCAAAACCATATACCGTTTGTAAGGCACTAAAATAACCGATATCGCCGCCATTCTTTTTGGAGCCATTATCTTCCGAAAAAGCTTTGGCCAATGCAGCAAAATCAACTTTTCCTTTAGTAGCAGCAGTGTAAATACTATCTATCGTCTTTTTAAGGGCAAGGGTATCTCTTCCGGGCTTCGTTAATAACAAAATATGCGCTACGTGTAATTCTTGTTTTGAACGATCATATGCTTCTTGCACCAATTTACCCACCATCTCTTCATCTGTCAAATAATTCTTAGACAATTGACGGCGGTAATTATCAATTTCGCCTGCTACAGAGGATGTGGTATCTAATTGTTGCTTATTAGCCTCAGCCACTTTCATCTTAAAAAGCGCGTATAAATCTACATACTCGCGAAGTGCTTTCTCAGAATAATCAACTTTTTGAGCAGTATTATTCTTTTTGTACACACGCATAAATTCCGATTCTGCAACAGAATTATTACCATAAGTAAAAATGGTTTGTGCCTTGCTGATTCCAAAAAATGCACTAGCTACTATGCTAGTCAAGATTAACTTCTTCATAAATGCCTTTATTATGCTAATATTTAATTCTAGGGTTAAAAAGTGAAGTGTCTTAAAAAAAGGAACAATTTTTAAGACACTTCTGCAAGTTTACGATAATTTATTTGGATGATTTCTTTTTAGCCTCGGCCTCCTGCATTTCTAACATATCAAGGAGTGAGCTGATATTAGAATGATCAATAGTCTTACCACGAATAATACCTTTTTCATCCAATAAATAGATAGTAGGATTTACCCGTGCATTGTACATCGATTTGTAATTGCTTTTACGCTCAGGATCGTGAATATGCACCCAATCACTCAACTTATGCTTGATGATAAAATCTTTCCATGTTTGTTCTAGTTGCTCCGCGCAAATACCAATCATTTTTACACCACGAGCCTTTAATTTTTCGGCTTTATAGGTTGAGTCTAGAGCGGGGATTTCCTTCATACAATGGCCACAGGTAGGATCCCAAAT
>JAIXWS010000019.1 GCA_027491165.1 Sphingobacteriales bacterium
CTGATAAAACAAAGCCTAGAAGAATTAGGGTTTAAAAAGCCCACAGACATTCAATTTAAGGCCATACCTTCTATCCTCAAAGGTGATGATGTATTGGGCATTGCCCAAACCGGTACCGGAAAAACAGCCGCTTTTGCGATTCCGATTTTGCACATGTTGATGCGGCGCAGTCATCATAACAAATACAATCAGGTAAAATGCTTGGTGATGGTGCCCACCCGTGAACTGGCGATGCAAATCGCTCAAGTGTTTAAAAACCTAGGCAAACATACTGATCTAGTTATTATGGGTTTAGTGGGAGGGGTAGATCAAGCACCACAAATTAAAAAACTTGATAAAGGTGTTGATATCCTCATCGCTACACCTGGTCGTATGTTTGACCTCGTCAGCCAAGGGCATATAGACCTAAGCAGAGTGGATATTTTGGTGCTGGATGAAGCTGATCATATGCTCGATTTGGGTTTTATCAAAGATATCCGAGATGTGTTGCGTTATTTGCCTAGTCGGCATCAAACGCTTTTCTTTTCGGCAACGATTGATGAGAAAATTAAAGACTTAGCTTATTCTATTGTGCGCAATCCTATCCGCATTCAGATTTCGCCCAAAGATCCTGTGTCTAAGAATGTAACCCATTCTGTGGCCCATGTGGCAATGGATGATAAGCGCTTTTTTCTGGAACGTTTTATTAAAGAATACCCCGACCAAAGAATATTGGTTTTTGTGCGCACCAAGGTGCGAGCAGAACGTGTATTTGCAGCCATGCAACGTGTTGGAATTGAAACCCTAACTATGCACGGCGACAAAGAGCAGGCCGATCGATTAAAGGTGATGAATGATTTTAAAATGGGTGTTGTAAAAGTGCTTATTGCTACCGATGTGAGTGCAAGAGGTATAGACATTCAAGGTGTAGATTTCGTTATTAATTACGATTTACCCGATGTGCCCGAAAACTATGTACATCGTGTGGGACGAACTGGCAGGGGGGTGAACAAAGGAAAGGCGATTTCCTTTTGTAGTCCCGAAGAATTGCCCGTGCTCGAAGCTATACAATCCTATGTAGGCAAGCCCATCAGTGTGATGACCATTGATAAAACAGACTATTTAGAGACGATTACTTTTACTGAAGATACACCAAATGACAATTGGCAATTGTTATTGGATGAAGCCAATGCCGAGGATGCTGTAAAAAAGAAAAAGAAGAAGCGATAGTTTATGAAACAGATTTTTGTACTCTTTTTTTGTTTGTTTTTATGTGGCTCTATTTTTGCCCAAAGCAAAGATGAGCAGCAAATTCGTGCTATTTTAAAAGCGCAAGAGGCTGCTTGGAATCGTGCCGATTTGCGTGCTTTTATGAAAGGTTATTGGGAGAGTGACAGTATGTTGTTTATGGGTAAAAAAGGCCCTACTTATGGCTATACAGCTACCCTAAATAATTACCTCAAAAGCTATCCCGATACAGCACATACCGGTCGTTTTACTTCTACAATTGTCAGTGTAAAAAGATTGAGTAAAATGTATTTTATAGTGGTAGGGCAATGGCACCTAAAGCGTAGTGCAGGTGATGTGGGTGGTTATTATAGTTTGCTTTTTCGAAAAATCAAAGGCGAATGGCTGATTGTAATGGATCATACTTCTTAGGTATTTTGCCTCATCATTGTATTCGATTTATGATTATCTTACATCTTGCGCAGGTTTTTTAACTTGGGCTTGATGTAGTTTTATTCAAATAATCTATTCGAATTATGCGCCAGTATCACCTCCTTATCTTTTTATGGGTTTGCTTATGCGGCTATGTTCCAACAAAGGGACAATCCCAAAATACTCAGTCTGTAAAAATAAATCATTTTGACTGCGCCTTAAAAGCGGATATACCAAAATGGGTCCGCGAGAATATCTATAATAATGGTGTCAAAAAGAAGCAAGTTGTCTTGCTTGTTGATAAAATTTTAACGGCCATAGACAAACAAAATTTATATCTACAGCACATTGAGATCTTAGAATATTTAGGGGATAGGTCATATTCAGCATTAGTTTCAGCAAAATCCAATTTTTCGTCATGTACAATTATCCACGGTATTTCTGAATTTTTACCTCAATACAAAATCAATCCATCTATTCTCGAAAAATCGAAAACAAGCAAAAAAATTACTTGTTTGGTTTCATTTCATAAGGGTATCACAAGCGAAGAAATAAGTAATTTTTTTAGCTCTAAAAATCTTTCTATTATCCCTAATAATTGGCAAAAGAAGGGATTGTATAAGGTTGAATTGCTTTCCGAAAAGTTATTAGCTTTCGCCTCTTATGAGGGCCTTCAATATATCAGCGAAGTGCCAGGAAATGTGCCTTTAGACCTAGATTCAAAAGGTAGCCAAGGCGCTTCAATACTCAATATGCCCAATACGCTTGGTGGCAAAGGCTTGCGCGGAAAAGATGTGATGGTAGGTATCGGCGATAATGCCTCGGGTATTTATCATATCGACCAAAGTGACAGAACTATTAATTATAACAATGGCGACAAAACAAGTCACGGCGTTTTTGTGCACAGCATTGTTGGTGGTGATGGGATCATGGATTTGGCCGGACAAGGTATTGCAACCGAAGGAACTTGCATCAGCTTGTTTTTTGATGCCGTAATATTTTTAAAAGAAGAATTGTACAAGGGTTTCAATATGACACTCACCAACAATTCTTATGCATCGGTAGTAAATAATTGTAGCTATTCGGGTACCTACGATAATATTTCTCAAAATCTAGATTCCTTGGCATTTGATGCCAATAGGGAGCAATTGGATGTTTTTGCGGTGGGTAACGACGGTCGTTCAGCCTGTGGTGCTTATCCTGCAGGATATTATAATGTTTGTGGCGGTTTTCAAACAGCGAAGAATATTATTTCAGTTGGTGCAACGTCCCGCGATTTAGTATTGGGTGCTGGTTCTTCGCGAGGACCATTAAAAGATGGTCGTTTAAAGCCCGAAATGACCGCTGCGGGTATAGATATTTTGGGGGCCATTCCAGATAATACTTATCAAATCAATAGAGGAACAAGTTTTGCTGCACCTCAAGTAACTGGTATGTTGGCCTTGTTATCTGAGCGTTACAAACAACTCAATAGTGGTGCCAATCCTAAAAGCGATTTGCTCAAAGCGATTGTGATTAATGGCGCTATGGATTTAGGTAGACCAGGGCCAGATTTTCTCTATGGTTTTGGTTTTTTGAATGGGCTTCGTTCCCTAGACATGCTTGAAAATAATCGCTACAGACGCAACATCATGAGCAGTGGTGCAGCAGCCCAAAGTTTTAGTATTACAGTGCCAGCCAATACAGCACAATTAAAGGTGATGCTCTATTATCACGACCCAATGGCTAGTGCCTCTTCTAGCAAGCAGCTTGTTAATGATTTAGACCTTACGGTTACAGAACCCTTTTCTTCCCTTGTGCATCGTCCCTTAGTTTTGGATGTTACTCCTACCGGTGTAGCGAATAACGCTACTGAAGCTGTTGATCGATTGAATAATATCGAACAAGTAACGATCAACAATCCAACTCCAGGTAACTATACCTTAAGCGTTGCCGATTTCGCTATTCCTGAAGGACCTCAAGAATATGTAGTAGTCTATGATTTTGTGCCCAATGAAATAAAATTGATGTACCCTATAGCCAATGCTGCTGTTGCTGCCAACAACGATTTGTATATTTATTGGGATGCACCCTTTGATGCGACAGCTACTACCAAGATTGAGTTTTCGGATAACAATGGAAGTACTTGGACAACCATAGCAGCTGCGGTAGCCGCAAATCAAAAATACTATTTATGGCCCGTACCTACTATCAATTCAAATGTATGTAAGATTAGAATTACTCGTGGTTCTTTTACCGATGAGAGTGGAGCTTTTGTGATTCATCAAAAACCTGTGATTAATTTGTCTACCCTACAATGTCCAGGCTCTATTGCGATCAATTGGACAGCGGTGCCTAATGCAGATCAATATTATCTTTTGCTTAAAAAAGGGCCTCACTTTCAGAAAGTAGATTCTGTTTATTCTAGTACACTAAATTATGTTTTTAAAGGTTTAAATACGAGTACTGATTATTATGTTTCTGTACTGCCTAGTCTTGCTGGCAAAGAAGGATATAGAAGTAATGCGGCATATCGAAAACCCAATAGTGGTACTTGTCTGGGTTTTGCCGATGGCGATATCGCTTTGGATGCTGTTGTTTCGCCTGCTAATGGGCGACGGTCTACCAGTTTAGAATTAAAAACCCGCAATCCCATTATTATTCGTGTTCGCAATCAGGATAATGATCCTGTAGCTAATTACAGTATCAGTTATCAAGTCAATGGGAGTCCTTGGAAAACCATAACAGGATTTAGTATTGGCTCTAATATTAGTGCTCAAGTTCTAGTTGATTCTTTTGACTTTAGCGACACGATTGCCTATCAGATTAAAGTAGCTCTTTGCAATCTGGATAAAGTAGACCCAGTTTTGACAAATGATACACTCGTTAAAAACATCAAGCATTACCCTAATAATTTTATGGTACTGAACAGTACCATAAATAATGATTTTGAAGCTTTGCCCGACATGACCTTGAATAGAGACACTATTGGTTTTAGTAGGGATGGTTATTGGGATTATGCTACTACCAATCAAGATACAGGGCGCATGCGTACCCGTATTCCGGGAAGTAAATTGGTCAAATCTAATCGATCAATAAGTCTAGATGTAGCAGTTAATAATCAATACACAGCTAATTTTCTTACTGGTACTTTCAATCTCAGTAATTATGATACCTCTATTGATGAAGTGCGCTTAGATTTTGATTATGAAATGCGCGGAATGCCCATTGTGCGGGATAGTAATAAAATGTGGCTTAGGGGTTCTGATCTGCAGCCTTGGATACCTGTATTGAAGTATAGTAATGTTTTCGATGCCGATAAAATGCATCATTCAGGTACCATTTCATTACGCGATATTTTGAGGTACAATAATCAAAATTTCTCCACCAGTACCCAGATACGCTTTGGGCAATTTGATACGACCTTGATTGTGGATGATAATTATGGTGGAGGTTTAACGATTGATAATGTAAAACTCTATAAAGTGCTTAAAGATGCACAGTTGACGCGCTTAGTATCGCCATTAGCTAGTGAATGTGATATTTCCTTTTCGGATGTAACCGCGGTTATTAGAAACGGAACCGTTAATACGCTAAAAGGTATTTCGGTAGGCTATATTTTGGATGGTGGACCTGCATTTATCGAGTCAATACCCGATAGCTTAATGGGTGGTGATAGCATGCTGCATACTTTTTCAAAAGGATTGACGAGCTTAAGCCAAGGCATGCATAGTTTAAAGGTTTGGTTGCATGTTGATGGGGATGATTTTTTATCCAATGATACTATTGCTCATTATATCTTTTATAATTCTAATCGTATTGTTTCCTTCCCTTATTTAGAAAATTTTGAAATGGGCCACGGAGGATGGTATAGCAAGGGTCGAAACAATAGCTGGGCACATGGGATACCTAGAGGTACACAAATTAATACTGCTGCAAGTGGGAGGAATGTTTGGAAAACCAATCTTAATGGGTTCTATAATAGCAATGAGTTATCCTATTTAATTTCACCTTGTTTGACAACAATAGGACTTTCAAAACCTATGTTGAGTTTCAGTACTGCATTTGATATTGAAAGCTGTATAGCACCCTGTGATAGGGTTTATATTGAGTATTCTGTCGATAACGAAGAGACTTGGACGCGACTTGGTAATCATGGTAAAGGAACAAATTGGTACAATAATGAGGTCTACAACGTTTGGAACGGTGAAGCAACAAGATGGCATGTAGCCTCTTTCGAATTGCCTCGCGCTAGTCAATTGAAGTTAAGATTTGTTTTAGCTACAGATTTAGGTACCAACTTAGAAGGTATAGCCATTGATGATATACATATTTATGATTTGCAAAACCCCATTGTTGAATTAAATAGTAGTTTAAAAGTAGCATCTACTACCCAAGAAATTTCAGGCAATAAATGGTTGAATAATATTAGTGGTGCTAGTGTTTTTTCAGCCATTAATCCTCAAGGACAAAACTTAGAGATGCTCTCTAGTTCTGTTTTTGCACAACATTCAGTTACCGATCCTGTTCAAAAGCAATATGTTTTTCCCCGTAGTTTTTTGCTACAAAAACCAAGCAGTTTAATGAGCAATGTTGGGTTGCGTTTGTTTATTACCGACAAAGAATTGCAACAAATCTGGACTGATACTACTTGCCCAAAATGCACAAGAGCAGTAGATATATACCGTACTGGTGTTACAAGATTTGTTGATAGTGGTCATCGTTATGAGGATAGTAGTTTAGCTAATAATTATGCTATCGGCAAGACGTTTTATACGTATAAAGACATCCGATGGGTTCCCTATGATAATGGATATTATGTTGAATTGCCGACCAATCAATTCGGAGAATTTTGGCTAAATGATGGTGGAATTATTGGAACCCTACCTGTTAATACGGATTATGTGACCTTAAAAGCATTACGCTGGAATGATCAACAAGCAGAACTTTCATGGCTCTGTAACATCGATACCCAAGTAGTTTCTTATAAGATTTTAAGATCTTTGGATAGTGTTACTTTTACTGAAATAGATGAGGTGATATCCTTACAAAAAGAAAATAAAAACTATTTTTATCTAGACAATCCAAAGCCACAGCTTGATCAAAAAGTATTTTACCAACTTTTATGCACCACAAAAAATGGCAAAACATTTTATTCCAATATAGGCTCGGTTCAATGGACAAAAGGGAATCAACTGTTGGGCCTATATCCTGTGCCCTCTGTTGATGGCAATATAACCCTAAAATGGACAGGTGCTGTAGGTTCAACTGCATTCTGTTATCTTACAGATATTGCTGGTAAAGCGATATGGAATAGTGAATTGAAAGCAGTCAATTGGCTTAATGAAACGATTTTACCATTGGGCTTTTTATCAAAAGGAATGTATATTTTAAAAATTCAAATTGGCGATAACCAATATCAAGAAAAGATAATCTTTAAATAAAACACAATACCTTGAATGGTATGTTTTTAGGAGCGTGCTTTTGCCTATTTTCGCCATCTCAAATATTTATCCAAGATTATTATGCACGAAGCGATTGAATTTTTAAAAGAACTAATGAACGCGGATAAGTTAGCCGCATTGGTTACCGCATATGGCGGATTGTATTTAGTAGCATTCATCATTTTTGCCGAAACAGGCCTTTTTGTAGGGTTCTTTTTGCCCGGTGATTCTTTGCTCTTTGTTACCGGCTTAATGATTGCTAATTCACTTGCTCCTTTTGAGAGCAATGTAGTTAATGTGCCTTTCTGGATTATTTTGATTTCTCTGGCAGGTATTATTGGCAACTCAGTGGGTTATTGGTTTGGAAATAAAACAGGCCATCTGATCTTTGAAAGAAAAGATACTTGGTTGTTTAAGAAAAAACATATTCAGGATGCCCATGATTTTTACGAAAAGAAGGGGGGGGTAGCGATTATTTTAGCAAGATTTTTACCTATTGTACGCACCTTTGCTCCTATTGTTGCCGGTGTTGTTAGTATGGACCGAAAGAAATTTTTTCTGTATAATGTTATTGGTAGTATTCTTTGGGTTTCTAGCATGATTTTGGCTGGTTTCTTTTTAGGTGAAATTCCTTGGGTAAAAGCTAATTTTGAAAAAATTGTAATCGGCCTAATTGTTGTAACCACAGCTCCTGTATTGTTTAAAATGTTTTTTAGCAAGAAAAAGGTCACTGTCAGATAATCACGCCAAATGAAGCAAATCATTCAAAACCTTAATTCTGGTGAAACTTCATTGATAGAAGTGCCTATGCCGAGGGTTATGGATGGTCATTTGCTTATTCAAAGTTCCTTTAGTTTGGTGTCTTCGGGTACCGAGAAAATGTTGCTCGATTTTGGCAAAGCCAATTGGCTCAATAAGGCCCGGCAGCAGCCCGATCGTGTTCAAATGGTTTGGGATAAAATCAAAACGGATGGTCTACAAGCCACTATATTGGCGGTTAAAAACAAAATCAATACACCGATTCCTCTTGGCTACTCTAACGCGGGTACTGTAATCGCCTTAGGTAAAAACGTCTCTGGCTTTGCAATAGGGGATAGGGTTGTGTCTAATGGGCCACATGCCGAAATAGTGCAGGTTCCCCAAAACTTGGTGGCAAAAATCCCAGAGGATGTCAATGATGAAGCAGCAGCCTTTACGGTAGTGGGGTCTATTGCCTTACAGGGTATTCGCCTGTTGCACCCATGTTTTGGCGAAACAGTTGTCGTCTTTGGTTTGGGTTTGATGGGGCAAATGGCTATTCAATTATTGAAAGCCAATGCTTGTAAAGTCATTGGTATTGACCCTGACCCCCATAAATGTAGGCTAGCCGAAAGCTTTGGTATTAGCACTATTTGCGCTCAAGATAATACCGATTTGTCTTCTGTCGTTTTGAACCTAACAAAGGATCATGGCGCGGATGCGGTATTGATTACTGCTGCAGCTCAGGATGATTCTATTTTAAGTGATGCGGCTAAAATGTGCCGAAAGCGTGCTCGGATTGTGCTTGTAGGTGTGGTCAATCTGAATTTGCGTCGCAGTGATTTCTACGAAAAGGAATTGAGCTTTCAAGTGAGTTGCTCCTATGGTCCTGGCCGTTACGACTACGATTATGAAAAGAATGGAAAGGACTATCCCATTGGTTTTGTAAGATGGACAGCCCAGCGAAATTTTGAAGCCGTTCTGCAAGCAATGGCCTCAAAGCAACTTGATGTGGAGCCCTTGATCAGTCAAAAAGTTGTGCTCAGTGATTTTTCAAAAGTATATGCCTCTCTTTCTGATGCGCCCACAATGGCCTCACTTTTTAAGTATGATACTGCGCTAAAACACAAGAGTAGTATTCACTATTCCGAAAAGGTAACTCTATCAAATGGTGCAGTAGCCCTAATCGGTGCCGGCAATTTTGTCTCCAAGGTGATGTTGCCACTTTTACAAAAGAACAAAACTAATATTCAAGTTATAGCAAGCGCTAATGGCCTTTCTGCGGCGCAAATTGCCAAACAATTTGGTATTGCTGAGGCAACCACAAATTTGGATGCTGTTTGGCGTAATGATGCCATATCTTCTGTATTTATTGCCACGCAACACAATACCCATGCTGATTTGTGTATCCAAGCATTGCAAGCAGATAAGTTTGTTTTTGTTGAAAAACCTTTAGCCATTAACAGGCAGCAATTAGAGGCTGTTAAAGATGCCGTTCAGATGGCTAAGCAAAATGTAGTGGTGGGTTTCAATCGTAGGCATGCTCCATTGGCGCTACAAATGAAAGAATTGTTGGGCGAGCACGCTACAATGAACATCATAATGACCATTAATGCAGGTATAATTCCGAACAATCATTGGTTGCAAGATTCTGCTACAAGTGGGGGAAGAATTATTGGTGAAGTCTGCCACTTTATTGATTTGGCCGCTTTTTTATCGGGTTCGTCTGTATCTTCAGTATGCACTAATGCCATGGCTAGTAGTGAGGAAGATGTTTCTATTATGTTGCATTTTCAAAATGGAAGTGCGGCTACCATTCATTATTTCAGCAATGGCCACCAAGCTCATGATAAAGAACGTATAGAAGTCTATAGTCTTGGCAAAACCTTAATAATGGAAAATTGGAAGCGACTAAGGGGTTTCGGTTTCAATGGTTTTTCGTCGATAAGTGCTCGTCAAGATAAAGGGCATGCACAACAATTTGCACTATTGTCCAAGCAGCTTAATGGAGTGGGTACACCAGTAATTCCCTTTGATAGTTTATACAATACCAGCTTAGCTGCGATTGCGGCAACAGAAAGCCTCAGGGAGCGTCGTTGGGTGAATATGTAGCAGAGTTTAATGCTTTTAAAAAAAACAATATTGAACATGTCTTTTACTATTTTTTTACTACCTCTTATTTCAGCATTCATTGGTTGGTTTACCAATTGGATTGCTATTAAAATGCTTTTTCATCCCAAAGAGCCTAAGCGTTTTTTGGGTATTACCATTCATGGTATTTTTCCAAAAGGGCAAAAGCAATTTGCTCAAAAGTTAGGTATATTGGTTGCTTCAGAGCTCTTACACTTTGATGAAATTGCCAACAAAATTGCCGACCCATCCCAATTACAACAAGTAAAGCCTTTTATCGAAAAACATATTGAACATTTCTTAGAGCACAAACTCAAAGAGAAATTGCCCGTCATTTCCATGTTTGTAGGTGCAGGCACACTCGATAAAATTAAAGAAGGATTGCTTGAAGAAATTGATGCTCTATTACCTCAATTGATGCAACAATATGCAGAAAATCTCAAATCGAAAATCGATATTGAAGCGATGGTTACAGAAAAAGTGGCTCATTTTTCCTCTGATAAATTAGAAGAAATCTTGGTTTCTATTATGAAAAAAGAATTCCGCTTCGTCGAAATTATTGGCGCTGTTTTGGGTTTTGTAATTGGTTTATTACAAATCCTCATTACGATATTATAAACTACTATTCACTCAAAAAATTGAAGTCCATGCAGCCTATTATTTCGCTACAAAATGTTTCAAAACAATATGGCGATAATACCGTTTTAAACAATGTAGATCTAGAAATTTTTCCCGGTCAGATTATTGGCTATATAGGCCCTAATGGTGCCGGTAAATCTACAACAGTAAAGATTCTTACTGGTGTGATACAAGATTATACCGGTACGGTTTTGCTCAATGGAAAAGACATTCGTGAAGATATTTTGGGACTCAAACAGATGATTGGTTATGTGCCCGAACTGGCCGAATTGTATGATTTATTGACGCCAAATGAGTACCTACATTTTGTGGGGGCCTTGTATCATTTGCCTGACGCCATTATTAAAGAAAGAAGCACCAAAATTCTTCAGTCGTTTGGCTTATTCGAGCATATTGACCAACGTATGGATAGTTTTTCAAAGGGAATGCGACAAAAGGTTTTGCTGACTGCGGGTATCTTACATAATCCTTCTATTGTCATTCTCGACGAGCCTATGAGTGGGCTAGATGCAAATGCAGTTATTGTCGTTAAGGAGTTGATGCAGGTATTGAAACAAGAAGGGAAAACAATTTTTTATTGTTCTCACATGATGGATGTGGTCGAGAAAGTATCCGATAGAATTGTCTTGATCGATAAGGGCAGTATCATTGCTAACGATACCATTGAGGTTTTGCGAGAGGGTAGTACCCATTCACTCGAGAAGATATTTGCCCAAATGACTACCAGTGAAAATCTAAATGAAACCGCTGGCAATATTGCCCAGGCCATGAACGATAAATAATTGACCCCTCCTTTTCTTTCTTGAAATGAACAAACTTTTATTATTTCTTTTTTTACTGCCTAAAGGCTTGTATCGGTCTTTAGGCGCTGATATCAATCATCTTAAAGCTATACTCAAAGTAAAGTTGATGCTTGATGATAGGCGTCCTTTGTCAATGGGGCGTGCCCCACAAGCAAAGAAAAAGCCCATACGGTTCATGACTGCATTGGGTGTTTTCATGTCTATGATTATTGGTTTTATGTACATCCTTCCGCTTATGCTCGAGGATACCATCATGGGCTTATGGTTGTATGCTACTGTTTTTTTATTGATGTTTAGCTTTATGCTCATCAGTGATTTTTCTACCGTATTATTTGATACCCGCGATAAAACAATTTTATTGCCTCGCCCCATCAATGAACGCACATTGTTATTGTCCCGATTGTTGCACATGTTTATTTATTTGTTTCGCATTGTATTTCCTATGTCGCTGGCTGGCTGGATATTCATGGGTGCAACAAAGGGTTGGCTTGCGGCTATATGGTTCCCGTTTTTAGTCTTGATGCTTACCATTGTTGCTTTGTTTTTGGTGAATGCCTGTTATTTGTTGATTTTGCGTTTTGCCAAACCGGGCAAGTTCAAGGACATTGTCAATTATTTTCAAATTGCCTTTTCCATATTTTTTTTCGCCTGTATTTATTTGTTGCCAAGAGTTATAGACAGCCAAGATTTTCAATCGCTAAAGCATACAGACTTTGAGTGGGCAATCTTAACACCTACTTATTGGTTAGCAGCTTCCTTTACTTGGGTCGAAGCGGATAAATTATCTTCGGCAACTCAGTGGATAAGCATTCTAGCTGTATTAGGACCAGCTATTTTGGTTTGGCTTACGATTAAGTATTTATCACCCAGTTTTTCAAAGGGTATAGCCAACATCGATACAGTAAGTGTAGAGGCAGAAACACCGAAAGTAACTATTCAAACAGGCAAAAAGTCAGCTGCTCAATTATACTTAAAGCTCGCCAACTGGCTTAATGCATCTGCATTAGGCAAAGCAGGCTTTAGTATTGCTTGGTTGCAAACCAGCCGTAGTCGAAATTTTAAGATGCGGGTCTTTCCCTCCTTTGGCTTTGTGCCAGTTTATTTTTTCTACCTCATTACTATGAACCAATCAAATTCGATGGTGGAAACATGGGAAAAGCTGCCCGAAACAAAAACTTTTGTTCTGCTCTTATACATGTCCTCATTTGTGGTAATGAATTTGTTGACCATGCTAGTACATAGTGACCAATATAAAGCTTCATGGATTTATTATTCCAGTCCTATTGCTCGCCCAGGCGAAGTTATGTTGGGCGCCTTCAAGGCTGTTTGGGTTAAATATTTTTTACCCATGTTTGCTATCGTTAGTTTGTTTGTATTGTATGTTTGGGGGCCAAAGACCTTAATAGATATTGCTTTGGCTTTAACGAATATTACTGTATTTGCCCTCGGCATTTTGAGGGTTGCTTATCGAAAATTACCTTTTTCCGCTCTTGAGTTGATGAAGGAAAAGGGTAATCGGTTTTTTAAAACAATGTTTATTATGTTATTGCCTACGAGCTTAGGTTTTGGGCACTATTGGACAACGATTACGCCTTGGCTTTGGTGGATGAAAATTGTTTTCATTATTTTGTCCTCCATCTTACTTTGGCTCCTGTGGGATAGTTATAAAAATACCAGTTGGGATGAGGTTAAAAAGATGGATTTGAGTGCTTAATTTTTCTACACTATAAAATACTTAAAAAAATGGCCATTAATAATTACCAACATACTACCGCAGAACGATTGATGCGTTATGTTCAAATCGATACCCAAAGCGATCCTAACTCGCCTACACAGCCTAGTACCGAAAAGCAAAAAGATTTGAGTAGGGTTCTAGTGCAAGAGCTTTTGTCATTGGGTATTACAGACGCAGAGCTTGATGAGTTTGGCTATGTATATGCCACGATTCCTGCCACTGTTGAGACCGATATCCCTACGATTTGTTTTTGTTCGCATGTAGATACAGCCCCCGACTGCAGTGGAAAGGATGTAAAGCCAATATTGCATCAACATTATGACGGTTCAGATATAGTTTTGCCCGATGATCCTTCCATTGTTATCACTACAACGAATCATCCTTATTTACTACAAAGAATAGGTGATGATATTATTACCGCTTCGGGGAAGACTTTACTTGGTGCCGATGATAAAGCGGGTGTAGCCATTATTATGGATTTGGCACAGTACTTAATGGAGCATCCAGAAATACCCCATGGCAAAATCAGAATTCTGTTTACCCCTGATGAAGAAATTGGTCGTGGTGTCAATGCTGTA
>JAIXWS010000131.1 GCA_027491165.1 Sphingobacteriales bacterium
AAAGACTTATTGATTGGCGATCAAATGGGCTATCTTTTTTATTATAAGAATTATAGCACAACTAGCGGTGTATTTAGCCTCACCTATACCAATGATCAATTGGGTTTTGTAAAATCAGACCCTGAAAAAATGGCTGTAGGTCATTCTACACCTTTCATTGGTCGCATGGATAATTCACCTAAAGAATATTTAGTGATGGGTAGTCGTTCTGGCCGTATTTTTAGATATACCGGTTTCGAGGGTGGAAACGTTTTTTCGGCCTACAAGCGCATGGATAGTGCCTATTCTTTTATATTGTCTACCCATTCAAATGTTACCTCCTACATGTCTGCTCCGGCGATTGCTGATATTGATGCAGATGGCCAATATGATATGGTTTTAGGCAATGTATACGGCGGTTTGCTGTTGTATAAACAGGTAAAAACCGTTTCTATTCCAGTAGAACAAATTACGGAGAAAGGAATAGCTATTTTCCCTAATCCTGCAAAAAATGAACTTTTTTTAAAATTAGAGCAAACCTTTACGGGTAACATCGCGTCTGTGTCGATATATAATAGTATGGGTCAAAAAGTAAAATCATTCGATCAAGCCAATCTTTCTGCCTATTGGAGCATGAACATTGCGGATTTAGCCAGCGCTGTATATTATTGTGTAGTACAGACCAAAAGCAAGCGCTATAAGGCTGTTTTTGTGAAACAATAACAAAACAGACACATTTTAAAGAGTTTTATGTAGTACAAAAAAATAGTTTTGAAACGACATTTCTTTTTTTAAGAAAATCTACCTAATTTTAAGGGCGTTTTAACTATTGAGTAAAATAGTTGAGTAACACTTATTTAAAACAACAGAAGATGAATACAACATTTATCAAAACCTCTTTTCGCCATTTTTCACTTGCCAAAAAACTCTTTTGTGCTGGGGCTTTACTCTTGAGTAGCCTTACGGACAGCTCTGCACAACTGATAAAAATAGGAACTGGTATTACAGCAAACTCTGCTTCACAGTATCCTACACCTTTTGGTAATGATTTTTCTGGGCAAAAAGCACAATATATTTACAGAGCCTCTGATTTAGTAGCAGCAGGCATGAAGCCAGGCTGGATTGATTCAATTGGTTTCAGAGTACTCGACATTACGGGGACATTCTTACATACCAATCTTAAATTTTATATTGGTTCTGGTACGGGTACAGCATCTGGAGCGGCTGGAGCACTTTCAGCATGGCAACCAGGTCTTGATCTAGTCGTATTCGATCCAATCATTGCTTATTTTCCTGTATTGGGTATGAATTCTTTTAAGTTTTCAACACCCTACTATTGGAATGGAACCGATAACATCGTTGTTGGCACTTGTTTTTGGAGTGGTATCGCTTCTGCTAATGCACAGGTAGAATGGTCAAGAACCACCGATTCAATACCTACCTTTACCAATGCTTCTCGTACCTATACGTCAAACTTAGCAACTACGGGTATTGGTATCTGTGATTACACGGGAGCGCCTACTACCACACCAGCTGCAAATTTTTTACCTAGCAATCGTCCCAACGCCTATTTTAGCAATAAGGCAGATACTTGTAATGCTATGCCTGCTGCCGGTGTTGCTTTCGCCAGCTTGCCTAATCCTCCCGATTTTTGTTTGTATGATGATAGTTTAACACTAGGTTTAAGTGGTGTTAGTCTTGCTGTTGGTCTTTCTTTTCAATGGCAAAGTGCACCAACAGCTACTGGTCCTTGGACAAATTTAGGTTCAGCTTCTACCACCAAGATAAGTAGAAAAGCCTACCAAACGCAATCTACATTTTACCGTTGTATTGTTAGTTGCGTCGCTAGAGGCTTTAGTGCAATCTCGACTACTGTTTTTGTACCCCAAGCACCACCTTACAAATGCGATTGCGCTTCAAACGCATCGGACAACACTAAGGAAGATATTCTTACGGTTGCTGTTGGTACAATGTACAATACATCTCCTTGTTCTATTTCTGACGGTCTATATGAAGATTATACCAGTGGAGCTAGAGCTTTACCAGCCATAGAAATGGAGCCTGGTACAGACTATGATATTACGATGCGTTTGGGTGCCTGTGATAATGTTGCCAGAGGAAGAGCGGTAAAAGTTTTTATTGATTACAACCAAGATGGTAAATACGATATCGTCAATCCCGCTGGTGAAAAGGAGATGGTTTATGCTAATACCTACACTTCAGCTCAGCCGGTGCCGCAAATTGCTAATGGCGCATTCGTAGTTCCTGTTACCGCCAAAAAAGGCCTTACAGGTATGAGAATCGTTTATGGTCAAGCTAGTGCTTTGTCAGATATTAATCCTTGTGGTAATTATACTGCTGGAGAAACCCATGATTATGCAATCAAAATCTTGAATTTTGGTAAGCCAACTGTAACAGGTCGTCTTAAAGTTTGCCAATATGACTCAGTAGTGATGAATGTTACCAGTGTTGCTGATACTCCTGTGGTATTTACTTGGACAGGTCCAGGTGGTTTCACCGGAGTAGGTCCTAAAATCACCTTTGTGGACGCAGATCCATCACTTACAGGAACCTATTTTGTTACCGCTACATCTGGTGGACGTACTTCTTCTCCACAAGCAGTAGAAGTAATCGTTTATCCAAAACCAGCTATCCCCAATGTTCTGAACGCCAATATGTGTCAATATGAGCCTAATGGCAAATTAAGGACAGATGGTAAGAATGTACTTTGGTATAACGTGCCTGTCGGCGGATTTGGTGATACCACCTCTCCAACCATGCCAACCTATACGCCCAATACTGGTACCTTTTATCTTACCCAAACAGTTAATGGCTGTGTAAGTGATAGAGGAAAAGTTGTGGTAAACGTTTTATTAAAACCTGGTCCTCCAGTAGTTAAATCACCAGTTACCTATTGTCAATTGCAAGTTCCAGATTTGGCTGCGAGAGGAGCTGATTTAAAATGGTACTTAGATTCTGCTGGTGGAGTAGCGAGTACAATTAGTCCAATTCCACCTACTGGCTTCCCAGATAGTATTGATTATTATGTTACCCAAACCATCAATGGTTGTGAAAGTGATAGGGCACGAGTAAGGGTTATTGTTTACGAACAACCCAACGGTATCATTTTACATACTAAACCATTCGTTTGTCAATATGATACTGCTAGCTTCATTTATTTCGGTAATGCACCAAGCACTTATGAATATAAATGGTTCTCTACAGATGCAACTATTGAAAGTGGCGGAGGGCAAGGTCCTGTAACCTTCAGATTTAATAATTGGGGAGACAGGATTGTAAGCCTTTATGTCAATAATGGTAAATGTGCGACTTCTAAAATTAATGATACCATTACGGTAAGACGTGCACCAACTGCAAAAATTGATTCAGTTTTAAATGCTTGTATCAATGTACCTGTAACAATCACTATGGATACTGCCACTCCCTACATTGAAAAATATGTTTGGAATTGGGACGGTGGTGAATTAACCAATGAAACAGAAAATGGTGGCCCTTACGGTGTTAAATGGTCTACACCAGGTTCCAAATTGATGCGCCTTATAGTGTATCATCGCTCTTGCCCTTCTCTAGAAATTAACCAAGAGATTACAGTAAGAGATCGTCCTTATGCCAAAATACTTTCTTACAATAAAGTAACCAATTACGGAAGAGATACGAATATTGTTGCAGGTAAAATTTGCTCAAGAGACACCCTAGTTTTCACAGCTTACAAAGATTCTACCTACAAGTATATATGGTCACCTCAATATTATTTTGATGTAGACACCAATCATATAGCTTCTGATAGAATGACTCTACCTGGTTTTGTACGTGTAGATGTAACCAGTGAATATGGATGTAAATCTGCTGATAGTGTGTTTATCAACGCTGAACCTTGCTGCGATATGGCTTTCCCTAATGCATTTACACCTAATGGTGATAGAAGAAATGATGTTTTCCGTCCGATGAGAGATGGTCGTCAAGAAATCACTACTTTTAGAATTGTAAATAGATGGGGACAAGTGGTCTATGAAACGGCCGATACCGATGCCGAAGGTTGGGATGGTACTTTTGCCGGAAGAGCACAAGACATGGGTGTTTACCAGTATTATATTAAATATAGATGCCTTGATGGCGCGTTTTATGAAATGAAAGGTGACGTTACCTTGATTCGATAAAACAGACTAGAATAGGAATAAGTTATTAGAAAGAGACCGACCCGCATTAGTGTCGGTCTCTTTTTTTTGAAAAAGAAGGTATGCCACGCAATTCAATTCGATACAAAATACTAACTTCATTTTTTTAAAAAAAGTGTAGCAAATTAATAGATGAATAATGAATAGAATAGCCCTGAAATATTTGATAGCAGGCCTGCTTGTTGGTGCTGCCACTGTGTCCCTAATCGCATTTAATACCATCGATCAGTCGCAAGAAAGTGTTGATGTGAAACCTGATGGGCGTTTGCAATACAAATGGTATGCCCCCGAATTACCCAAAAAGGCCTCATTTGCTGGCGAAGAGGTGCCATTGGATAGATGGGAAGTAAGGGAGCGTTATGACCGAGAATTACTGACCAATTATTACATGCATGGTTCACTCATGTATATTTTAAAATTATCGTACCGTCAATTTCCTATTATCGAAAAAGAGCTAAAAGCCTATGGTATTCCTGACGATTTTAAATACCTCTGTGTAGCTGAGAGTAATCTGCAAAATTTAACCTCCAAAGCTGGTGCACAGGGTTATTGGCAATTTATGAATGACACAGCCCCATCTTACGGCCTCGAAACCACTAATGAAGTAGATGAACGCTATAATTTAAAATTGGCCACACAGGCTGCTTGTAAATATTTTGTTCAGGCCTATAAAAAATTTGGTACTTGGACCGCTGCCGCTGCATCGTATAATTGTGGTATGGGTGGTTATAATGGTCATGCCACATTTCAAGGCAGTAATAATTACTATGATATTGCTCTGCCCGAAGAGACAAACCGATATATTTATCGAATTTTGGCTTTTAAAAACCTGATTAGCACAGCGCCAGAATGGGGTTATATGTTGGGTTCGCAAGACGTATATCAACCACTGAAAACTAAAACACTCAGAGTGGATACTGCCATCAGTAATTTAGCTGTATTTGCTGAGGCTAATGGTAGTACTTATAAAGTGCTTAAAGTAATGAATCCTTGGCTCCGTGCACGAAATTTGCCTGCAAGGGCAGGTAAAATCTATGAGATAGAATTACCATTGGACTAACCAAAACCACAAGACTAATTTTATTTTAATGACGCAAATTTATCCCTTGTCCGAAGGCACTTTTACGATTGGGCACGATAAAAAATTTATCCCTTTTGATGAACAAATAGATGTATTGGAACAAAGATCGACAGGTTCTTTGTTGGTAGAAATTCAGCCATTTTTGATAGATACGGGTAAAGATCTTATTGTATTGGATACTGGGCTCGGATTTAGCAATAAGGAGGGGGAATTACAAATTCATAGTAACATACGCAATCTTGGTTACGAACCCGAAGATGTCACTAAAGTCCTGCTCAGCCATTTGCATAAAGATCATATTGGAGGTGCAACGCATGAAGATGGGCACGGTAAAGTTTATGCAACATTCCCGCACGCCCAATATTATGTTTATCGCCCCGAAGCCACTTTTGCGCTTGCCAAAGGCGCACCTTCTTATGTTCCGCAAGATGTAGAACATTTATTGGGCCTCGAAAATATTCAATGGCTCGATGGCGAATCGGGCGACATTGATGGTTATATTCAATTTACACATTCGGGCGGCCATAGTCCACAGCACATTGTATTCTTGATAGATTCAGATGGGCAAAAGATTTTTTTTGGAGGAGATGAAGCTCCTCAATACAAGCAAATCAAAACAAAATACATGGCTAAATACGATTTTGATGGGCGAAAAGCAATGGAACTCCGCGAGCAATATGCAATACAAGGCCGTGCCGAAAATTGGCAATTATTATTTTACCACGATGTAAAAATGCCTATTTCTACAATTAATTTTTAGTTTTATACTTTAATCATTTCTCGGCATGACGCTCAACTATATTTGGATTTCTTTTTTCTTGATTGGCTTTTTGGTAGCTAGCTATAAAGCCATTTTTTTGGGCGACACCGAAATGTTTGGCACGATGCTCAACAATTTGTTTGACAGTTCAAAAACTGGATTCGAAATTTCCATTGGACTTACAGGTGTAATGTCCTTATGGTTGGGCATTATGAAGATTGGCGAAAAGGCAGGACTCATCAATCTTTTTGCTAAAGGAGTAGCACCTTTTTTCCGTACCTTATTCAAAGGTGTACCCAAAGATCATCCAGCTTATGGCAGTATGACCATGAATTTTTCCGCCAATATGTTGGGCCTTGATAATGCTGCTACACCCTTAGGGCTCAATGCCATGAAGGATTTGCAAAGCATCAACCCCAATAAAGAAACAGCTAGTGATGCGCAAATCATGTTTTTGGTGCTCAATACCGCTGGGGTCACACTCATACCCACATCGGTAATTGCCATGAGGCAATCCCTCGCCATCAAACAGGGGCTCGTCAATTTTAATGCTGCTGATATTTTTCTGCCCACATTGGTGGCCACATTTGTAGCCTTCATTACGGGTATGATTATGGTGGCTATTTTTCAAAAAATCAATTTGTTTAAGTTGCCTGTATTGCTATTTGTGGGCGGATTTGCAGCACTTATTTTGGGTATTTACCATATGGTTTCTTCGCTGCCGCCCGACGAGATGGGTAAGCGAATAGGCTCTATTGGCAGCGGTTTCATCTTGTTTATCGTTATTTTATTTATTGTTGCTGGCGCAGTGCGCAAACAAAATGTCTACGACAATTTTATCGAAGGTGCTAAAGAAGGTTTTGCTACGGCCATACGCATTGTGCCCTACCTCATAGCTATGTTGTTAGCCATTAGCGTGTTTCGTACCTCAGGCTGTATGCAATACATTGTAGAGGGTATTGCCACTATTGTAGCGGCTTGCGGCGCCAATACTGATTTTGTGCCCGTTATACCCATTGGCCTTATGAAACCCCTTAGTGGCAGCGGCGCACGAGGGCTAATGGTGGATGTGATTAACCAATATGGTGTCGATTCTTTCCAAGGGAAATTGGCAGCCATTATACAAGGCACCACCGAAACAACCTTTTATGTTTTGGCCGTTTATTTTGGCTCAGTAGATATCAAAAATTCGCGCCACGCCCTGGTGTGCGGACTTATTGCCGACCTCGCTGGTTTTACCGCAGCCATACTGATTGCGTATGCATTTTTTCATTAACTAAAAGTTGAACGTAAAATAGTCTAAGGGTCTGTTCTTGTAACAATAAGTAATTGTTTGTGCTTTAAATTTAACAAGCAGTTTTTTATAAGCGGCCTATCTTTGTTAGCTACTACAAAAGCAATAAAAAGTAATGTACAAATGGATGATCATTTTGCTGCTCACACTTAGTGCTTGTGCCAACGAAAAGCTAAGTGTGCTTACTCCAGTTCAGCAAATGGCCAAAGTAGATTCGATTGTGAAAGCACAGCAAAAAATATTGCAAGAAGAAGAAAAAGAATTTTTGCGTGATAGGATGAGTATTGAAGTAAAGGTAAAAACCGACTCGATATTGGAGGCTAGCAAATCCAATGCAGCAATGGCTCCGCTAGCTGCTTTGCCTCCAGTAGATGTCCCCATAGCAGTTAAAGATAGCAGTGTAATTGCACAAGACAGCACTAAACAATAAGCTTACATTTATGAAAAACATATTGCTCGCTTTATTTATGACTTTTAGTTTTTGGTCACAAAATATATTGGCCCAGAATATACTGTTTACTGATTATGCAGCCTATGATATTCGCAATAGCAACCTCTCTATTGTAGGTAAGATCAATGGTACTCTTTACACTTTTCGAAGCTATGGAAAGGAGTGTTTTTTGGATGCTTACAATGATCAAATGGATAAAACAGCCACCGTTATTTTAGACTTTTTCCCCGAAAAAATATACAATGTGCGCTTTGTCCTCTTCTCCGACAAAATGATGGTGTTGTACCAAAGTCAAGAAGGTACGCGCATTACACAATATGCTGCACTACTCAACGATAAAGGTATGTTACAAAAAAGTCCCTTAAAAGTGGAGGAGAAAAGAACCAGTTTTTTTGGCACCAACGATAAAGAATTTTTTGCTTCGGCTGTTTCTGATAATCGCGAGCACATTATGGTGTATAGCGCTGACAATAAAAATAAAACATTAGATTTTACCGGTTATTGGATAGATGCCAGCACTATGAAAGTGGCCAAAAAAATTAAATTCAAATACAAAGCCAGTGACATGATTGCCAACAGCGATGGGCTAATGAGTGATTCGGGTACTTTTTATTTGCCCGTTTATACCCTTATTGGCAATCGTAATTTTTCTGATGAATACAGTATGCTTAGCATACATAAAAGTGAGAGCGTATTTAAAAAAGTGAGTTTAGATGTGGCCAATAATTTTTTAGAATATCCTTTTCAAAAATTGGATAACAAAAATGGTAAAATTCACTTTGCCTCTTTTTATTCTACAGAAAGAAATGGAAACAATGAAGGTGTGGTAGCAGCAACTTTTAACCTGAATAGCCAAAGGTTTTCGGCTCCTAATTTTTTGCCTTTCGATGATGAAATGCGCGGGGAAGCATCGCCCAAGAAAAGGGCACGTGCTCTTAATGAGTTTAAAATTAACCAACTCATTATTAAAAACGATGGAGGTTTTGTAGTGGCTGCTGAGGAGCAGTACATTACTACCCAAAGCAATTTTATGCCCGGATTTGGTTTTTATTCCTTTTATAATATGCCACTGATGGCCCAATCGGTTCGCGAATATCATTACAACGATATTTTGCTGCTTTCCTATGGCGCAGATCACCATAAAGAATGGCATAAGTTTTTGCGCAAAGACCAATATTCGCAAGAAGATGGCGGTATGTTTTCATCTTATAGTATAATGAATACTGGCGGTGGTTTGGGCTTTTTGTTCAATGATTTTAATGATAAGCGCTCCCGAATACAATTAACCTCTGTTAGTGCCGATGGGGGCATGAATATGGGTTATTTAGATGCTGGTAATCATGATGACCCTGATTGGTTACCGCGATTGGGTAAGCAGGTCGATGCAAGAGAGATAGTGGTGCCTTGTTTACGCAAAAAGCAATTATGCTTTGCGAAAATTGTACTTTAGCACAAATTTTATAAGTGTTATCCTTAGTTCGTAATAATAGCCCTTATACGGCTATCCTCATTTTTGTTTTCGCTATCATGGTGCATCTTCAAGGAATGATGCATGCTTGTTTGCCTATGGCTACCGAAGGTCAATTTGGCTATGCATGGCTATTGTGGTTTTTGTCTTTTTTATTGGGTAAATCTGCATGGGCCTTTAGTATTTTTTCGGTATTACTCATCAGTATTCAGGCCATTTGGCTTAATAGTATTGTGGCGCAACACAAATTATTTTTGCATAATACTTACATTGTATCCTTTAGTTTTATAGCGCTTTCTTCATTAAATCCATCTTTAAGTAGTTTCAGCCCACTTTTAGTTGTCAATTTTTTAGTGATACTCACATTGCAGGAGTTATTACAATTAAAAAATGCGCAAAAAGTGAGCAAGCAATTATTCAACATTGGTTTTTGGGTAATGTTGGCTGCTATAATTCATTTTAGTGCTGTATTTCTGGTAGTCTTTTCTTTGTTTGCTGTAGCGTTATTGCGTCCTTTTGTTTTTAAAGAATGGATGATTGTATTGGCGGGATTGTTCATGCCATTGTATTTTTTGTTGGTCCTTTTGTTTTGTACAGACAAACTATATTTGATGGGACAATGGCCACAGTTGGGTATTTCGTTGCCACGTGAAGTGAGCTCAGCCTATTACTTTTTGGGCTTGTTAGTAGGGCTCATCATATGGATGTTTTTGGCTTTGTTTAATATGCAATCCCAATTACCCAAAGCCCCTATTTACATTCGTCGCTGTTGGATATCCATTACCTTTTTAATGATTGTGTCTTTTTTTATAGCTGTTTTTAGCGATTATCAGGTAATAGCTGTTGCCTCTATATGCTTGCCAGCATTGAGTTTGATACTATCGCAGGCCTTTTTAAACGAGCAAAGTAAAAAAATGAATACAATTAGCTTTTATTTTGCGCTCGCTTTGGTGTTATTTTGCCAAATATTTTTACCCTCATAAAAAGTTTTATTTTCTAAGAAATGAAATTCGGAGTTATAGTTTTTCCTGGGTCCAATTGTGACCGTGATATGTACAACGCTTTGCGCGATGATTTGGGACAAGAAACCGTGATGTTGTGGCACAAAGACCGCGACTTGAGTATGTTTGATAAAGACGATTGTATCGTATTGCCAGGGGGTTTTTCTTATGGTGATTATCTACGTTGTGGTGCATTGGCGCGTTTTAGCCCCATGATGGAACAGGTAATCAACTTTGCACAAGCAGGTGGTAAAGTATTGGGTGTTTGTAATGGTTTTCAAATTTTGTGCGAATCAGGTTTATTGCCTGGTGCCTTATTGCAAAACGATCATCAGAAATTCGCATGTAAAAACGTGTATATCAAAAATGAATTAGGCGCGAATATCATTAGTAAATCGGTACAAGGTAGAACACTCCAAATTCCTATTGCACATGGCGAGGGTCGTTATTATGCCGATGCTGCCACGATGCAACAATTGAAGGAAAACGATCAAATTATTTTCCGCTATGCCAACGAAAAGGGTGAAGTACATATTGATGCCAACCCTAATGGTGCAATGGATAATATCGCGGGCATTTGCAATGCAGGTAAAAATGTATTTGGCATGATGCCACATCCCGAGCGCGCTTGCAGCAAAGAGCTCAACAATATAGATGGCCGTGCTATTTTGAATGCTTTTGCAGGTATATTTTAATTATAATTTTCTTGTCGCAAATAATAAACCGTTCTGTTTTTCAAAAGGTAGCCAACTACTTGTCGCTGATTAAATTTAGCCACACCGTATTTGCCTTGCCCTTCGCCTTTATTGGTTTTTGCCTTGCAATATTCAAAGATGGATACAGCTTTAAGCCCAAACTTTTGGTGCTCATGCTCTTGTGTATGGTCTTTGCCCGAAGTGCAGCAATGGCTTTCAATAGGTGGATAGATAGACGTTTCGATAGCTTGAATCCACGAACTGCTCAAAGAGAAATTCCGGCTGGTGTTATAGGGGCTAATCCTGCTTTGGCATTTGTTATCGTCAGTAGTACTTTGTTTATAGCATCAACTTGGTTTATCAATCCACTCTGTTTCGCTCTGTCTTTTGTGGCCTTGTTTGTGGTATTGTTTTACAGTTATACCAAGCGCTTTACGGCTTTGTGCCATTTGATTTTGGGTTTGGGTTTAAGTCTTGCGCCTATTGGAGCTTACCTGAGTGTTACTGGCGCTTTTGATATCTTGCCGATTTTCTTTTCTTTAATAGTACTCACTTGGGTTTCCGGCTTTGACATTATATATGCCCTTCAAGATGAGGCCTTCGACCGAAGTCAACATTTATATTCGATACCGGCCATATTAGGTACAAAAAACGCCTTAATAGCCTCTCGTTTTTTACACCTTGGTTCGGGTGCATTAGTCATCGGGGCAGGTGTATATGGTCATTTTAATTTTCTGTATTGGGTAGGTGCATTTGTCTACATGTTCATGCTTGTTAATCAGCATCGATTAGTGAAGCCCGACGATCTTAGTCGAGTAAATATTGCCTTTATCAACAACAATAGTATTGCTAGTATTTGTTTTGCAATCTTTACTATTTTGGCTCTAATATTCAAGTAAAACATTATGAAAATAGCATTAGTAGGTTATGGCAAAATGGGTAAAACCATAGAGCGTATTGCTGTTGAGCGTGGTCACGAAGTGGTGTTGCGCATCACTAGTAGCAACCTTGGCGACCTTAATAAGGATCGTTTGGCCCATGCCGATGTGGTGATAGAGTTTACCAAGCCTGAAGCTGCTTTTGATAATGTTAGCAAATGTTTAATGGCCGGAACGCCCGTTGTGTGTGGTTCTACGGGTTGGAATGAAAAGCTGGAAGCAGCATATGGCATTTGCTTAGAAAACAATACGGCCATGCTTCAATCTTCAAACTTTAGCATTGGTGTTACTATCTTTTTTGAAATCAATAGATTAATGGCTCAGATGATGAACCAATATCCAGATTACGAAGTGAGCATTGAAGAAACCCACCATATTCATAAAAAAGATGCACCCAGCGGCACGGCTATTACCCTTGCCGAAAGGATTTTGGAGCAATTGGACCGAAAAAAAACTTGGTCAATAAGCCAAGCATTTGCGCCAAACGAGTTGTCTATCCTTGCACATCGTAAAGACGAAGTGCCTGGAACGCATTTGGTTAAATACAGTTCTGCTATCGATGATATTGAATTGATCCACACCGCCCACAATAGAGATGGTTTTGCCCTTGGGGCGCTTGTAGCAGCAGAATTTCTGATGGGGAAAAAGGGGGTATTTACAATGAAAGATGTTCTTGGCTTATAGTATTGTTAAAAAAATATTGAAAAACTTTTGCAAAAAATCAATATTTAGCTATCTTGCCAAGCAATAAGAATATTAAAGTTTAACAGTAGGAATAATAAACCCCCAAAACAAGATGAAGAAATTACTATTCTGTTTGGGTGCATTTTTAGCACTTTCAAATACTTCAGACGCACAAGACGTGCATTTCTCGCAGTATTTTACCTCACCCATGACGCTCAATCCTGGGCTTACAGGGTTAACCCAGTCAGATTATCGTTTGGCTGCAAATTATCGAAACCAGTGGAGTTCAGTTAACAATACCCCTTATACTACCGGTACTATATCCTATGATATGGCTTCTTTGCGCGGTCAATTTGCCAACGGAGATTATCTTGGTTTTGGTGTACTCGCTTTGTACGATAGAGCAGGTACTGCAGCATTGCAAAATATCACAATTGGCCTTTCTGGTGCCTATCACAAAGCCTTTGGTGTGGATAAACAACATACTATTTCTTTTGGTTTGCAAGCTACATTGGTTCAAAAGGGATTGCAACAACAAAACTTAAGGTTTGAGGATGAATATGATCCTCGTGATCAAACGTTCAAAGTGGGAACAACTGCTGATAAACTGGGAAATGACTTGACTTACCCTGATTTTGCTGCTGGTTTAATCTATAGCGGTAGAGTGAGTGAGCATGCAACTGTTTTTGGTGGCGCATCATTGTATCATATTACTCGTCCAGTTGAAACCTTTTTGGGTGGCAATCATAAATTGTACCAAAGATTTGCAGCTTATGGTGGTACGCAGTTTGACATGAATGATCGTACTGTTTTGTATGCTAGTACCTTGTTTCAAGTGCAAGGGCCTAACACTTCAATCATGGCAGGTGGCGCAGTTGGTTTTATTATGAACCCTGGCTATGACAAAGAATTTTCAAAAGCATCTATCTTTTATTTAGGTAGCTGGTATCGTTACGGAGATGCCATTATCCCTTATGTAGGATTTGAGTGGTCTAAAGCGCAATTGGGCTTCAGTTATGACGCAAACCTATCTGGATTCTCTCCAGCAACAAATGGTAATGGCGCAATGGAAATATCCTTGATTTTCAATGGTGCCATCAACAAAGCAGACCCAGCACAGCGCTTTGTTACGGGATGCCCTAAATTCT
Source organism: Sphingobacteriales bacterium (assembly GCA_027491165.1). Lineage (GTDB taxonomy): Bacteria > Bacteroidota > Bacteroidia > Chitinophagales > Chitinophagaceae > Rurimicrobium. Next base: position 13,696 of record JAIXWS010000131.1, read on the forward strand.
AAAATTAAATAAGATAATCAGTATAAGCCTCGTACATTTTGCGAGGCTTTTTTTGTGTCTTTTGCTTGTATATATTATGTGCCTAGGATAGTCAGCATTGTTTTCAACAATAAAGTAATGGTCTGTTGAAAAAAAAAGATACTTGCTTGTTGTTTTGAAATGAAATCAAGTATCTTTGCACAAAATTTAGGGTCATTTTATTGCTTATGAATCGTCTGTTCTCCTTATTGGTATTGGTTTTTGCGCTTTTTGTAGCATCTTTTAATGCATCTGCACAAGAAGAGCATCTTGCTCCAGCAGAGGCGACTCACGAAGCTGAAGCTGCCAAAGAGCCATTAAATATCAAAAAAATAATTTTTGATCACGTAGGAGATGCCCATGAATGGCATTTTATGACGATTGGTCATAGCCACATAACCGCTCCATTACCTGTTATTTTGTATAGTCCTTCAAATGGTTTATCTGTTTTTTCTTCCTCAAAATTTGGACACGAAGGACATCGCCAAGTGGTAGATGGTCAATACATTTTGGTTGATGATCATTACAAAGCCGAGCAAATTGCTTTAGGAAAAGATCCAATTGAGGTGGAGAAGATAAAATCAGGAGCGATTGTAACTGTTGATGGTTCTCCCGTATATGATTTTTCAATCACTAAGAATGTCTTGTCGATGTTGATTTCTGTAGCCCTTTTGTTATGGATAATGTTGAGTGTTGCCAAGAAATACAAACAAAATGGTTCAGGAGTAGCGCCTAGTGGTTTTCAAAATGCCTTGGAACCAGTGATTACCTTTGTTCGTGACGAAGTAGCCGTTCCCAATCTTGGTCACAAAGCACATCGCTTTATGCCCATATTGCTTACTTTCTTTTTCTTTATTTGGATTAATAATTTATTAGGACTTATCCCCGGTGGAGCCAATTTTACAGGTAATATCGCTGTAACAGCTTGTTTGGCCTTAATTACCTTTATCGTAATGATTATTCGTGCTAATGGTCATTTCTGGGGTCACTTATTGAATCCTCCAGGAGTACCTTTCGGTATTAAATTATTATTAGTGCCTATTGAGATTATTTCTTTGTTTATCAAACCAGTAGCATTAACTATTCGTCTTTTCGCAAACATCCTTGCTGGCCACATTATTATCCTCAGCATTGTTTGTATGATCTTTATTTTTGGTGCCATGTCTCCGGTGGCGGGTTGGGGTTTCTCTCCTGTATCGGTTGGCTTTTCAATATTTATGTTCTTTTTGGAATTGTTGGTTGGTGCGATTCAGGCGTTCATCTTCACTACATTGACCGCTGTGTTCATTGGTCAAGCAGTAGACGAAGGACACCATGGACATGAAGATGCACATCATCATCACGAAAATGAAGTTATAGCTTAGTTTTTTAAATCCCCTTATATATATGTCTATCTTAAACACAATCTTGTTAGATGGTAGCGCCGCAGGTCTTGGCGCAGTAGGTGCTGGTATCGCTGCATTAGCTGCAGGTGTTGGTATCGGTCAAATTGGTAAAGGTGCAGTTGAGTCAATCGCGCGCCAACCAGAAGCTGCTGGCGACATCCGCTCTGCTATGATCTTGACTGCAGCCTTCGTAGAAGGTGTGGCACTTTTCGGTGTTATCGCAGGTTTGTTGGCTGTTTTGAAATAAACAACCACACAACAAAATATTGAACTGCATTTGACGCAAAGGGCCGAAAATGCAGTTCTTTAAAAGGACTATTTTTCAGTATTGACTTACTGAGCTATTATATAATTAAACATTATTCCCACAAAAAAGATTCAATTTTATGGAATTGCTCCAACCCGATTTAGGATTATTTGTATGGACGCTGATTGCGTTTATTGCTGTTTTTTTAATTTTAAGAAAATATGCTTGGGGTCCGATACTTGCGTCTCTTGGTGAGCGTGAAAAAGGTATTGCAGATTCAATTGCTTCTGCAGAACGTATTAAAGCTGAAATGGCTACAATGCAATCTGAACACCAAAAGCTAATGGTTCAAGCACGCGAAGAACGCACGCAAATGCTCAACGAGGCAAAAGATCTAAAAGATAAAATCGTAAACGAGGCAAAAGATCAAGCTAAAAACGAAGCTTCTAAAATCATTACTGAGGCTCGTGTACAAATAGATCATATGAAAATGGCGGCAATGACAGAGGTGAAAAATGAAGTCGCTTCCTTGGCGCTTGCTGTAGCCGAAAAAGTATTGCGCAAAAATTTATCTTCAGATGCCGAGCAAAGCAACTACGCTAAAATGCTTGCTGAAGAAGTAAGCCTTAATTAAGGTTTTTGCTTTTATTGCTCCATTTACTCATTGTCAAATTGTCAAATTAAAATGCTTAATCCTCGTCTTGCCGGTCGCTACGCTAAATCACTCATCGACATTGCTGTTGAACAAAATAGCCTTGAAGAAATCCTTAAAGACATACAGTTAATCGATACTGTTTGTAAGCAAAATAGTGATTTTGTAGCCTTGATGCGCAGCCCCATTATTAAGGCCGATAAGAAAACGTCCATAGTAGAAGCAATTTTCGCTAGCAAATTATCTACACTTACGATGTCTTTTATTAAGCTATTGATTCATAAAGGTCGTGAGCACAATATCGACGAAATAGCGATTGCCTTTATTGCCCAATATCGTTTTAATAAAAAAATGCGTATGGTCAAATTGACAACTGCCGCCCCTGTAGAAGCTGCTGTGGTGACAACATTGCAAAACAAATTAGCTGCTTTATATACAGGCAGTACAATTCATATTGAAACGGCAGTAGATGCCTCATTATTGGGTGGTTTTGTATTGGATATGGGCGACAAACAAATGGATGCAAGCATTGCGCGCGATTTGAATGATATCAAAAAGCAATTCAGCAAAAACTTGTACGTAGCTCAAATATAATTTTTGCAAAAAATCAATTTTAATAATCAATTTTAATTTTACTCTTTTTAATTTTTATACAAAATGGTTGACATAAAACCCGATGAAATATCGGCAATACTACGCCAGCAGCTCAGCAACTTTAATGAGTCTGCTAATCTTGAAGAAGTTGGTACTGTGCTCCAAGTGGGTGATGGTATCGCATTGGTGTATGGCCTTAACAGTGTGCGCCAGGGAGAACTTGTTGAATTTGAGAATGGTGTTCGTGCCATCGCCTTGAATCTTGAAGAAGATAATGTGGGTGTGGTATTGATGGGTGAAAGCGCTGGTATCAAAGAAGGTAGCAAAGTAAAACGTACAGGTATGATTGCCTCTATTAAAGTAGGGGAAAGCATGTTGGGTCGTGTAGTCAATACCTTGGGCGAGCCAATTGATGGTAAAGGTCCTTTGACTGGTGATTTGTACGAAATGCCTTTGGAGCGTAAAGCACCAGGTGTATTGTTTCGTGAGCCTGTAAAAGAGCCATTGCAAACAGGTATCAAAGCCATTGATGCGATGATCCCGATTGGTCGTGGACAACGTGAATTGGTAATTGGTGACCGTCAGACGGGTAAAACAGCTATCTGTGTGGATACCATCATCAACCAAAAAGAATTTTACGATGCGGGCAAGCCCGTATATTGTATTTATGTAGCTATTGGTCAAAAAGCATCTACTGTTGCCGGTGTAATCAAAACATTGGAAGAGAATGGTGCAATGCCTTATACTACTGTGGTTTTGGCTTCTGCTTCTGACCCTGCTCCACTTCAATTCTATGCGCCATTTGCTGGTGCGGCTATTGGTGAGTTCTTCCGTGATAGCGGTCGTCCTGCATTGGTTGTTTATGATGATCTTTCTAAGCAAGCAGTAGCTTACCGTGAGGTGTCTTTGTTGCTTCGTCGTCCTCCAGGACGTGAGGCTTATCCTGGTGACGTATTCTATTTGCATAGTCGTTTATTGGAGCGTGCTGCCAAAGTAATCAACAACGATGAGATTGCTAAAACGATGAATGATTTGCCAGAAAGCATCAAGCATTTAGTAAAGGGTGGCGGTTCTTTAACGGCTTTACCTATTATTGAAACGCAAGCTGCTGACGTATCTGCTTATATCCCTACCAACGTAATTTCGATTACTGATGGTCAAATCTTCTTGGAAACCAACTTATTCTTGTCTGGTATTCGTCCAGCCATCAACGTAGGTATTTCTGTAAGTCGTGTGGGTGGTAATGCACAAATCAAGTCGATGAAAAAAGTATCCGGTACTTTGAAATTAGACCAAGCGCTTTTCCGTGAGATGGAAGCCTTCTCTAAATTTGGTGGTGACCTTGATGCGGCTACTAAAAACGTAATTGATAAAGGTGCACGTAACTTGGAGATATTGAAACAACCACAGTTTTCACCTTACAGTGTCGAAAAACAAGTGGCTATGATTTATATCGGTACCAATAACCTTATTCGTGAGATTCCTGTTAAAAATGTGAAAGCATTTGAAGAAACATTTATACGCGAAATGGAAATCAAGCATGCCGATATTCTTGCTGAATTTAAGAAAGGTAATTTGCCAGAAGAAGGTTTAGCTAAAATGACTGCTTTGGTGAATAGCTTGATCCCTCAGTTTAAATAGTACACAGAGTAAATATACACAATGCAAAAACCCTTCTCCCTATTGGAGAAGGGTTTTTTGTTGATTGGCAAAGATCCTTCTTAATGCGATCTCTTTCCGTTTAATACTGATCTTAGATTAAGTACACAGCTTAGGGCTAACATGTTTTGCTTGGGGGGGCAGTAATATGCCCGCATGTTTATCGTTTATTTAGTGGGGCTCGCTGCGCGAGCCCCACTAAATAAACCTCTCTTCTCCATTGTTGCTCAAAGGGATAAAACCCTAAATAAGGGTGTCTTGAGTCTATTGTTTTTGGAATTGCTGTACCAATAGCTCTTGGTTGGCCGAATTAATTTTGAGGATGTAATGTCCTGCGGCTAAAGGGCTGGTAGAAAAACTGAAATTGCTTTTCCCTGCTTTTACGCGTTCGCGTAGGAGTACATTAATGAGTTTTCCTTGGATATCAAAAATTTGAAACTGAAGGTAGTCGGCTTTTTCTAAGAATAGTTGCACATTCATTGTTTCAGCGGTCGGGTTGGGATAGATGCTTAAGGAGTTAGCTTTTGGGCTGGTATTGTCGCTCATGCTGGCCAAAGAATTTTCCGATAATTCTGCTATCCAGGTAATGTTTTGTTTGCTACTATTGGCATATAAACCATTCACCCATACCCTGCCAGGCTGATTGTATTTGCGTTGCGAGCCCGAGTAATCACCCCAACGTTCTTTCCCGCCCAAAACGCGCACATAATTGGCCCCTAATTTTACAGAAGTGAGTGGCGAATAATTGCCCAAACCATCACTCAATAAGGCCGATACACCAGGAAATACTGTTTTGGCTGCATGGTCAAAACTAATAATAGCGTTGTTATTGCTGGCCCCTGTACCCGAATAAGAGATATTTGGATAACCATATTCTAATTTGCTTTCGGCAAGGATCTTCCCTGATATAGTAGGGCTGCTGCTCACATTATGGATAATGCCATGATAAATGGCCGCATTTCCCGTGGCGGTATCGAGGGTGTTGTGTACGTATTGAATTTTGTCGTTTTCGATAAAAGCACCCAACATCCGAGCATCATTGGTAGCCAATGTTTCGTTGCCTGAAGGTCCAGGTTGTAGCGCATTAGGGGGGGTAAAATAAGCTACCGGTGCGCGAAGCGTTTGCACATTGATTGCGAGACCAGGAGCAGCAATTGTATCCGTTAAGTGTACCAAAAATACGGTGTCGTTTTGGGCATCTAGGTTACGATCTGACAAAAAATAAATATCAGGGCCATAAATGGTAGAACCTCCTTTTACAGGACAAAGGTTGCGAATAGGGCGTCCACCATATTTGATATTGTGATGCAAAAGCGTATTCAGTGAAAGCCCATTATAACCACTGTTTTTATTGACCTGCCAAATGAGTGTTTCGTTGAAACCTGTTTGCCAGCTCGAATCTGGATAGAGGAGGTTGACGGTTATAAATAGTTCCTTTTCGGTTAGCGCAAGCATAGGGTAGTCGGTCCATAAGCCATTGTTTAAAGGATTGCCGGGTAGCTCATATTGACTCCAAGTTCCTCGAGGATCGTTGGTATTAGAAAAAGCCACAGTAATGCTACTAGTACTATCTGTAAATCCGTTTAAAAAAATAATGATGAATTTATCGCTAATGGGGTCGTAAATAGTTTTGGGGTCATATTTTGAATGCGGATTACCTAGCCTATAACTAAAAGCACTTAAGGATTGCCAACTGTTGGTGGTAGGGTAATTATTGGCATCGCAGGTGTAGATGGTAGAGTTTTGTACCGAAATGAGTTTGTTGTCATTCGACACGGCAATGTCATTATCATTGGGTGTACCACCGCTAAAGATATTTCCCTGAAAGCCTCTTCCAATAAAGGGCTCAGTGAGTGTAGCTGTTTTTTTATGCGTGTTACCTTTTTTAGCTTCTTTGTTTGGCAGTGTTTCAGGTGTTTTGAATTCCGACTTACGAGGGTACACTTTCGCAAGGCTATCTTTTATTTTTTGCAATTGGCTTTTGTTGCCATCGGGTTTTGGCGCTTCAATATGTTGTAATACCGGATTCCAGTCTGTTACTATTTCGGAAAACTGCACTGTTGCGGATTTTTGGAAAACAAAAGGAGTTTGTGTACCCGTGCTTTGCGACAGCACAGAGTGGACATTTACAAGCAATAACAAGCTAAGTGTGATAAAAAAATATCTCATGGGACAATATTTAGATAGTCAAATTTATGATAAAAAGTTAAAGGTTGAAGAGGTGATTTCTGGCTAAAAGAACCAAATTGCTAAAATGATTAATTAACTGCTTCGATAGCCATCCAATTATCGAATTGCCGAATTACATTTGCATTTCAATTAAAAGTACAAAAAACAGAGATCTATTAATATGCATAACGGACATTTTCATTTTCACCAACCGGTCAACGAACCCGTTTTGGCCTATGCGCCAGGCAGCAACGAACGTAAAGCTTTGCAAGCAGCTTTAAAAGAATTGAAGAGCAAAACCCACGATATTCCTATGTATATCGGTGGTAAAGAAGTGCGCAGCAACAAGCAAACAGAACTACGCCCACCACACGAAACAGCTCATTTGATTGGTCAGTTTCACGTAAGCGATACAACACATATCAATGATGCCATTGCCACAGCGCTTGCCGCTCGCGAAGCTTGGGCAAATACGCCTTGGGAACATCGTGCCGCCATCTTTATGAAAGCAGCAGAGTTGTTGGCTACTAAGTATCGTTTCAAAATGAATGCTGCAACGATGTTGGGACAAAGTAAAAATGCTTTTCAGGCCGAGATTGATAGCGCTTGCGAATTGATTGATTTCTTGCGCTTCAATGTTCATTTTCTTTCTAAAATCTACAATGAGCAACCCATCTCGCCACAGGGCTTCAATAATCGTTTAGAGTATCGTCCGCTCGAAGGTTTTGTGGTAGCCATCACACCATTCAATTTTACAGCAATCGGCGGCAACTTGCCCACTGCTCCAGCCATGTGCGGTAATGTGGTAGTGTGGAAACCAGCAAATACGCAGGTTTTGGCCGCTTCCTTGTTTATGGATATTTTGATAGAAGCAGGTTTGCCTGCAGGGGTAATTAATTTGATTTACCCATCGGGAGCAACTATTGCTGATGTTTGTTTCAAACACCCCGACTTCACTGGGATTCACTTTACAGGTTC
>JAIXWS010000050.1 GCA_027491165.1 Sphingobacteriales bacterium
CCACTTTGAGCCATTTCTCGACTGATTTCGGCATATTGTGTGGCGTCAATATCCATCAAATCGACCCTTACTGCCGAAAAGTATAGCACTGCAATAACAGCAAAAATCCAAAAGGGAATACGTGGCATTAAATTTGTTTTATAGTCTGCAAAAATAGTCGCAATTTTATCCAATGCTGCAACTGCGTCATTATTCTTTTGAATTGCCTTTTGAATATCCTTTTACGATTGCTAAAGGTACAAAAACTCATCAACCCAGCTTAGTACTCTCGCTTGGTTTACGCCATTGGTGCGGCTATGGCGAGGCGCCAGCGATTCACTATTATGGTATTTCTGTTGCATCGATGATCGAAGAATTGAATGCTAAGCGATTACCCATAGAGCGTTATGCATTGACCGACCCCCAAAGGTTTTGGCATTTTTTACATCATTTATTTCCTGAAAATAATTTTTTAGTAGCAGCGCTAGACATGGCAGGCTGGGATTTATTTGCCCAAATGCGCAATGCACCCCTTCGTCGTGTATTGGGCATTCAAACGGATGTGGTACCCCAAACCCATTATACCTTGGGAATAGATACTGTCGAAAAAATGCTGGAAAAATTAAAAGCGCATCCATGGCCTTTGTATAAGATAAAGTTCAGCACAGCCGCCGATATTGAATTGTTGGCAGCACTAAGAGCTCATACCGACAAGCCTTTTGGTATCGATTGCAATGAAGCATTGACCTTTGAGGAGGCAAAATTACTGTTGCCCGAATTGAAAAAATTAGGTGTGCGCTTAATAGAACAACCTTTGGCCAAAACAGAATGGGATGCGATGAAGGCATTGAAAGGTATTTCGGATATTCCCTTATTTGCCGACGAAAGTTGTGTGCGGGAACAAGATGTCCTGCGCTGTGCAGATTCATTTGATGGGATTAATATTAAGCTTACTAAATGTGGAGGCATCACACCAGCTATGCGCATGATTAGCGAAGCAAGACAATTGGGTTTAAAAATTATGCTGGGTAATATGAATGAAAGCAGTATTGGAACAGCCGCTATGGTACATTTGTCGCCATTGGTGGATGAATTAGATGCAGATGGACCGCTATTACTGAAGGAAGACATAGCCGATGGTTTGAGTTATGAGGATGCTCGAATTACAAGTGCCAATCGCCCAGGTATGGGCATTAGGTTTTGGGGAAAGGCCGCTCCAAGAAATTATTTTAATCATTAAATACAGTGCATGAATATAGATTACAACGTATCGATAAAAGGATACAACACCTTTGGTATTGATGAAATTGCAGAGCAATTTGTGGTGCTTCAGGCCACAAATGAATTGCGCGCTTTGAGTGAAATAGAAGAGCGCAAGATTATTGGTTCAGGGAGTAATATTTTGTGTACACAATCTATTAGTGCATTATTGATTGCCAATCGGCTAAAAGGTATCGAGCAAATTAAAGAAGACGAGCATCATGTTTGGTTTGAAGTGGCTTCGGGCGAGCTGTGGCACGATTTTGTAGAATACGCTATTGATAAGGGTTTGGCGGGTATCGAAAATTTAGCGCTCATACCTGGAACAGTTGGAGCTGCGCCTATTCAAAATATTGGTGCTTATGGTGTCGAGGTGAAAAATACTATTGAGTCAGTAACCTTTTGGCATTGGAAAAGTAAAGTGTTTAAAACATTAGCGAATGAAGATTGTCATTTTGGATACCGCGATAGCATTTTCAAAAATGAACTGAAAGATACCTTCTTCATCACCTCCGTATGTTTTAAATTGAACAAACAGGCCGTGCTCAATACCAGTTATGGTGCTATTGAAGAGGAGTTGCAACAATTGAACATCATGCATCCAAGTCCCAAAGATGTGGCCCAAGCGGTGATGAATATCCGTAGAAGTAAATTGCCCAATCCCGCCGAGGTAGGTAATGCAGGATCCTTCTTTAAAAACCCAACAATTCCGGTACAGCAATACTTGGATTTGAAAAAAGAATTTGCCAGTATACCCGCTTATCCTATAGACGAACAATCAGTGAAAGTGCCTGCAGGATGGCTTATCGAGCAATGTGGGTGGAAGGGTTTTCGTAAAGATGATTATGGCGTGCATGAAAAACAAGCCTTAGTTTTAGTCAATTATGGTGATGCTACAGGCGAGGAAATTTGGCAATTATCTAGTGATATTGTTGCCTCTGTTCAAGAAGTTTTTGGTATTGAATTAGAAAGAGAAGTACAAGTGTGGTAAGGATAATCCATTACTGTGCAGGGCTAGCAGTATAAAATTCTGGAGCATTGCGCAATAGTTTATCAAATGTGCGGCTTTGGATCAGCAAGGTGTCTTTTGCCCGCACATCTACCGCATACATGCGTTCTACATTTACCGGCAATTGTCCTGGCATTGAAGAAGGATAATTTGCATCGTTTAATTCCATTCCTTCGGAAGGAATCCAATAAATATCAAATGCCTTTTCGTTGCCTATAGTATTTTGTACTTTTAATTGGCATCTTATTCGGGTATGCGCAATTATGCTATCCAATCCTATGGTGCCGTTTAAGTATCCTTCTGCATTAACATTTTTAAAAAAGCTTAAATAGCTCAGTGTTCTGCGGACATTTAATGCGGTATACTTACTCGTTAATGATGGGTCAATGTTTACTGTTGGTGTGCCTTTCCTATTGATCACCGTAAACGAATTGCTAGGGTTTTCGGGATAGTGAATAGAGATGCTAGCAAGGCTATCCAGGCCCCAATCAATCATCGTGCGCGAACGCCAATCGTTAAGGTCTACTGTATATCTAGGGCTTAAATATCCGTCGAAGCCAGGCACTTCTACCAGATAAGCTTGCTGTGCATTTTCGGTAATCATATACGAGCCGTGGTAATTGGGTCCTTGGCCAGCTACATAAAAAGTTTTGATTTTTTCACCAGAGCGATTATACACTTCTACTTTTGTAGATAAGCCCGCTAATAATTTTACAACCCGATCATGCTCATTGGCGCTTACCGGCATAAGAGCTGTTTGCATGTAGAGGCAGGTAAGTATATTGACCATTTGCAAGGGCATTGCTGGGTATATCTTATTCAGCAACCACTTGTTATCTGCTTGGCGTTCTAGTAATATTGATTTGCCTTCATTGTTCACTAGGAATATTTTGCCAATGTTGGCCGTATCTCTAAAGGTAAAATTGGCTTCAGCTTCTTGGTATAATCCATCTTTATCTCTGATGATAAAGTAGTAAACACCAAATCCTAGAATGCTTAGTAGTACAACGTAAACCAGTGTTTTTCCCATTTCTAAATTCTAGCTTAATTAGGTTAATCAATCAATTAATTATAGGTTCATTATTATTGCTTTTCGTATTTGCGTTTGCGGAAAAACAAATACACGGATGCAAATAGTATCACCAAAATATTGGGTGCAAGGATATTCAACCATTGCCATTTAGATCGTTCAGATTGAACACGACCATTATCTAGCAAACGAAGCTTTACATCTTTTGATCTACTCTCCAATAAACCCGATCGGTCTGTAAGGTATTCGATGCAGTTGAGCATAAAGGTTTTGTTCGCAAATCGGTTAGAAGTATAGCGCCAATAGCCCATCTCCATCGTTCCTTCTCTTTCGGAGTAATCGTTTTCAAACATATCTCCATCGGATATGACTATCATACTGGTTGCGCTATCACACTGAGCTTTAAAAGGCATCTTGAGTGAGTCTTTTAAAATGCTTAAAAATTGGGGTTCAAGCCTATTATTGAATACCGATTTGAATTTACCTTCTATTAAAACGGCTACGGGTTGGTAGGGTTTATTGAATAAACGATTGTCTAAATTATACCGCATCATGCTAAGGCTTACGCGCACGGGGTGTGGTGCTACTCTACTGTATTTTGATGAGGCTAAGAGTACTGTTTTTTTAAGTTCAGGATTGGCAATGGTATCAATACTGCTCGCAAAGGTGGTCATAACGGGGTCGATGTTATGCACGATCGGATGCTTAGAACTAGGCATCAATACAGGGAAATATATCCATTTCCGCAGTTCTGTTTGTGGTTGATCGCCTTGCATGCCCACTACCACGGGTATGGGGTTGCAGTCCATATCTTCAATCAAATTAGCATTGATACGCACGCCATAATTAAAGAGCATGTCATCTAAATTCAGCGGCAAATCTTTACTCAAGAAAGATTGAAGTGTATTACCTGAGCTATCCACCATGTTTTGCATACTAGCATCTAGTCCATCTACCAGCCAAATGACATGGCCGCCATTCATAATGTACTGATCAATTTTAAACTTGTCTTTATCTTCAAATGCTGTGCGCGGTTTGTTGATGATAATCGCCTCATAAGTACCGAGGCCTGGACCAGGAATATATGAGCTGCCTTGCAAGTCGATTGTATCCAAATGATAGAGGTACTTTATCGTATTCAGCATATCTGCCGTATGGGGGCCAAGATTTTCTTGGTTGCCCATGATATAGCCAATGCCAGCTTGATCGGGCTGGGATAGCGTATTGATGGCTGCTGCAAATTTGTATTCCAGCAATGATTCGGAATAATTGAGTACTTCAAAAGCACCCATTCCAGGATGGTCATTTTCGAGAAGGTTGATGGGATAATCTTTTCCTTTATAATGCACCAGTGCACAGGGGAAAATTATTTTTTCAGAATAACCTTCCTCATCTTTTACCTGAAGATTGGTGCCGTTAATTCCCTTTTTGGCCAAGGCTTGGAAAATGGGCCCTTTTTCTTTTTCCGTTTTGCCTTCGAAGGGGTCGCTAAAACGATAAACGATTTTTTTACCCGCTATTTCTTTAAAATAATTTAGTTTCTCTCGTGTGGTTGCTGCTAATCTTTGAAAGCCAGAAGGCAGTTCTCCCTTAAGATATACATCCACCACAGCTACTTCATCCATTTTGCTGAGCATTTTCTTGGTAGCGTCCGAAAGGGTAAATCTTTTTTCTTCGGTAAGATCGAAGCCATAATGCAGTCGAGAAGCCAATAAATTGACACAAACCAAAATGGCAAGCAGTAAAACAATGCGGATACTGGCCTGCCTTTGTTGCGCCTTTCTTTTGTTGATGATTGGAGTATTCATTTGTAAATAAAAACAGTATGAGAATGAATTAATCTTGTTGGGCAGTGTCCCAAGTGCGGCGTTGTAAAGACAATTGTGTTAGGGATACAAAAAGCACAATTACAGATACGAAATATACAATATCACGCGTATCGACAATACCCCTGCTTATAGAGTTGTAATGAAAAGACAATCCTATCATGGTCAAATAATAGTCTAGCCCTCCGTAGAAAGCAGGTATTTTGCTGATGGCATCAAATCCTGTGTATAAAAGGTAGCAGGCAAATAAGGATACCAAAAATCCAACAATCTGGTTGCTCGTAAGGGAGGAGCAAAACAAACCAATTGAGGTAAATGCTGCAGCTAAGAAGAACAAACCAATATAAGAGCCAATAATGCCGCCAGTGTCTAAATTGTTGGGTATTAGAGATAGATTGCCCACCGTGAATACATAAAATAGGGTGGGGGCTAATGCAAAAATGACCAACACGAGTACGGCTAGGTATTTGCCCAAAATGATATGCAATGAACTCAAGGGTTTTGTTGACAGCCACTCAATCGTGCCACTTTTAAATTCGTCGGGGAAGGCGCGCATGGTTACCGCTGGTATTAAGAACATCAGCAGCCATGGAGCTAGTTCGAAATATTTGTCTAAAGTAGCATAGCCATAATCTAAGATGCTTGTTTGGGGAATAGCCCAAAGAATAAATCCGCAGGCTAATAAAAAAACGATAATGGCAACGTAGCCCACTATTGAACTTAAAAAAGAATTAATTTCTTTGACAAAAATGCTGCGCATAACTTGTTTGACTAATAATTTTTTTATTGGAGAGAGCGCAAACCTACACGAAAAACACGATTTTTAGATACTTCATAACAATTCATTTGGCTTTTTTGCGTTTGTGTTTTCTCGTCGTTAATGCTTTATATTTGCACGGGTTTATTAAAAAAATGAAAGACCTCGAGTTAGAAATTATTCTATGAAAAAAATATTTCAATCCCTTTTATTCATCAGTTCTGTTGCAAGTCTATTGTCTTGCACCGAAAAATTAGATATTGCCGCTCCTTATAAAAACATTACCGTTGTTTATGGTCTTTTGAATAGAGCAGACACCGCTCATTATATTCGTATTCAAAAGGCCTTTATGGATGAAAACCAAAGTGCCGTAGATATGGCTAAAGTGGCTGATTC
>JAIXWS010000070.1 GCA_027491165.1 Sphingobacteriales bacterium
AGTTCAGGGATTTTTTTACCACCAAATAATACAATGACTACCAAAAGAATAGTAATCCATTCGCCACCACTGGGCATTGAAAACAAAATTTGAGGCATTATGCTTGTGAGTGTCATTACTTTAAGATTTAACTGTGTGAAACTTGTGACAAATATAGTCACTTATGGGAAAAGCCAAACATCAATTTGTTTTTCTGAATGTTAAACTTCTTTTTCTTTTATGAAATGGTAGGGCTTGGTTGCTCCTCAAAAAAATACGAAATCTATCTAGCGGATAGATGATGTTTTTTGGTCTAATTATTCTTAAATGGTGCGATAAGCTGAAATTCTGGAATAGTAATATTCATCTGTTTTTTGGTAAAAAGGTCTTCCATAGTATAAGTGCCAAACATTTTACCCATATCGCTATTGAGGTTGCAGGATGAGATGTATTGATAATGCTCCCCTGGAGCTATTGTTGGTTGTTGTCCTACCACCCCTTCGCCTTCTACCTCGCGCATATCCCCATTGCTATCAATAATATGCCAATGGCGGCGCAATAATTTTACCGGTACAGCACCTAGGTTTTCGATGGTGATACGATAGGCAAATAAATACTCCGATTGTAAAGGGCGGCTTTGTGCTGGTTGGTAAAATGTTTCAACCACTATATTCACGTCATTGGTTACTTTATGTACCATATAGCTAAAAGAGGTTTTTGTAAATGTAGGGAATCTTTTGAAAGCTAGATGCTAAATATATTTTTTGATCATTTCCGCTATTAATTCCTGCTCATAACCTTTCTGACTAAGGTATCTCTGTAGTTTGGCTCGCCTAGTAAACAGGTTTTTATCCTTCATAAACTCAGGAATTTTCCTTTCGGTCAATCGTTCTAATGTTTGCCTGTATTCTTCATCGTCTATTTCGCTCAAACCCTTTTTGATGCAGTATTCAGATATTTGATCTTGCTTCAATTCAAATATAATTTTACGTTTGCCCCAGTTTTTGATTCTGAATTTTCCTCGAGCAAAATTTCGTGCATAGCGCTCTTCGTCAATTAATTTTAATTCAATTAATTCTATCATTAATTCTGCTACTTCGTCTTTACTAGCACCATTTTCATAGAGCTTATTGCGTATTTCTTTTTGGCAACGGTCTTGATATTGGCAATATCGGGTAATCATCGTTCGTAAATCCATATCATTGAGCAGTTATCGTTTAAAATAGTATGGTATTGAGTAATTGCTCATCCTGGTTAAATAAGTATTATTTTTTTCGGGAAAAAAAGGATGATTTTAATACCTTCGCGCTTCAAAATTAAAACCAAGTCTTTACAAAATAGAGTCTTTATTTTTAACCATAAAAAAATTAAAAGCAAGAAAATGGCATCTGTTACGCGTGAAAATATTGCAAAGCTACAAGATAAAATAACTGTGAAGGTAACCAAAGAAGACTTTATGCCTTCTTTTGAAAAATCTTTAAAAAATTATGCCAAAACAGCCAATGTGCCTGGTTTTCGTAAAGGAATGGTGCCTGCTGGGATGGTCAAAAAAATGTATGGACAATCGGTATATAATGAAGAAATTATCCGTACAGCTAGCCAACAATTAGAAGATTATTTAAAGAATGAAAAGCTTGCCATTTTCGCAAAACCAATGTTGATGGCAGAAGCTGCCCCGCAACAATTGGATATGAATGCACCAGCTGATGTTGATTTCGCTTTTGAAATTGGTATTAAGCCCGAATTTAATATTACTGCCATTGATACCAAAGCAGCCTTAACCAAATACAAAATTGAAGTGAGCGATACCATGCTTAATGACGAGATAGAGCGTATTGCACGCAGGTATGGCAAGCCCGAGGATAAAGATGCTGTAGAGTCAAAAGATGATGTGGTATATGCTACTTTTCAAATGGCTGAGCTAGAAGGCGCCGAAAAATTAGAGGATACTGCTTTAGTAGAGCGTTACCCCTTGCAAATACAAGCCCTGTTATTGGGTAAAAAGGCTGATGATGTTATCAGTTTTCGTCCCTCAGAAGTTTGTGCCGCCGAAGAGTTGCCTGGCTTCTTGAAAAACACCTTGAAAAACGAATTGGCAGCCGAAACACTTTACCATTTAACCATTACAAAGGTAGCCAAGATAATCTCTGCAGCTATTGACGAAACCTTATTTACACAAGTTTTTCAGGGTGCTGAGGTTAAAGATGAAGCCATGTTCCGCGATATGATTCGTGTAGAATTAGGTAGAGAATATGAACGCATTACCTTGGAGCGTTTGAACAATGAAATTTACGAAATGTTGGTACACAATACCCATTTTGATATTCCTGTACCTTTTTTGAAGCGCTGGCTGAAAGAAGGACAAGAGAAATTAAAAACCGATGCTGAGGTAGAGCAAGAATTCCCTGCTTTCGAGCATCAATTGCGTTGGACTTTAATTTCCGACAAAATAATCAACGACAATAAAATCAATGTTTCCTTTGAAGAGGTAAATGAAGATATTAAATCGCGCGTTTTGGCTTATTTCGGTATGCAGCCAGGAGATGATGCTCCTTGGATGGATGGCTATATGCAAAAGATTGCAAAAGATGAAAAAACTTTAAATGAAACCTACCAGCGTTTAATGTTCGATCGTTTGTTTCAGCATTTACATACTCAATTCAGTATTAGCGAAACCTCTATTGCAGAAGAAGCCTTCTTTAAATTGCAGGATCCTCATGCAGCGCACCATCACCACGCACATTAATGGATAAAAGGTTTTTATTTAAAAAAAAAAGCAACATCAATTTGAGATGTTGCTTTTTTTAGTGCTTGAAAATATTTTCTAAAGCTTTTGCTTTTAAGCAAGTTTCTTCCCACTCTTGTTCGGCAATACTATCTGATGTAATAGCCCCACCCGTTTGATAACTGAGGTATTGAGTAGCGGCATTATAAAAAAGACTTCGGATCACCACATTAAAATCAAAATCACCATCGGGGCTGATGTATCCTACACAGCCCGAAAATAGTTCTCTGCGTGATTTTTCATATTGTTCGATTAATTGCATCACCATTATTTTGGGTGCTCCAGTCATACTGCCCATCGGAAAGGAGTATTGCAGCGCATCAAACAAATCAAAGTCATCATGCAATTGCCCACTAATCGTTGAAATCATTTGGTGAACCTGTGGAAAGCTATAGATACCCAAAAGTTCATCAACTTTTACGCTGTCTGTTGCGCAAAAGCGTGCTAAATCATTACGCATTAAATCCACAATCATGATGTGCTCAGCACGCTCTTTTATGCTATGGTAGAGCGCCTGTTTTTGTTGCTCATCTTCTTCAAAATTGTCTTTTCGGGCTGCAGTACCTTTAATTGGTTGGGCAATTATTGTATTGCCTTCTTTGCGCAAATAGCGTTCTGGCGAAGCGCACATCAAGTATTGTTCATCCTGTTTGTAAAAGGCTGCAAAGGGCGCTTTGGAATGTGTATTTAATTGTTCAAAGCAATTCAGGGGATTGATCATTGCATGATGGCAATAGGCCTCATTGCAGAAATTTATTTCATAGCAGTCACCGTCTTTTAAGTGTTTTTTCAGTTGTTGAATGATTTGGATATAGTCATCTTTATCACTTCTTTTTGTGAATTCAATCTCATTATGATGCGTATCCTCTATTTCTGTATTTTGCTTCTGTATCTTTTGCCAAATGTCAATAGGATTTAGGGTATTGCTTTCAATATAGAGTATGTTTGAATCTCTTGGGATGTAACAAACTATTTGAGGGCAAAAGAAGCTGAGTTCAGCGAATTGGAATTTTTTGGGATGATTGGACTGAAGCTGTTCTAATTTGTTTTTGAAATCATAAGCGATATGACCAAAAAGCCAGTCCTTTTGCCGCATTTGATGATTTTTTAATGCAGTAAAAGTGCCATCATCATTAGTGACAATATCATGCGCTCCTACTGCCATCAAGCACTCGTAAGTGCCAATGGCATTAGTGTAATTGTTGCTATCTAAAAAAAGAAGAATGTTGTGTTGGTTAGCCCAATACAACATTCTTCTTTTTATATTTTCCAATTCGTGTATCGGAAAGGGAAAACTATCTTTTATTCGATTCAAAACTTTGATTATTTAAAAATCATCATCATCATCATCACTAAAATTTTCTTCTGTAAAAAAGCCCAAATCTTTGAAATCATCATCAAAATCATCGCCTCCTTTACTTGGCTTTTTGGCAGCTCCACCCGATTTCGTTTTCGATTTGGGTAGGTCAAATTCTTCAAATTCTTTATCAATATCAAACTCGTCTTCTTCCTCTTCAAAATCATCGTCAAGGTCGTCGTCGTCATGATCGTCTAAATCGTCTTCATCGTCATCATCATCGGTTTTCTTTTTTGATTTTGTCGTTGTTTTTTTGGCTACAGTTTTCTTCGGACTTGTTTCTAAGTCCAGCTCTTCTTCGTCAAAATCATCCTCATCTTCTTCAGTTGATTTCTTTTTGTTCACTACTTTTTTTGCAGTAGCTTTTACTGTTTTTTCGGCTGGTTTTTTAGTTGCCGTTTTTTTTGTGGGGTTCGATTTCATAGCTTGTTCTTGATGCCGTAAAATTTTAAATGTTTCTCGAATTTGCCAAATTTATTGTATAGTTTTTTATTATGGGGTTACCAAAAGTTGGTCTCGTCCCGTTCCGTTAGAAATGAATGCAATTTTAGTGCCTAAATATGATTCTACAAAATTGCAATATTCTTTGAATGATGTAGGTAAATTTTCAAAGCTAGTGCAGGTGCTGATGCTTTCATCCCAACCAGAAAAAGTTTTGTAAATAGGTGTAATGTCTGCATTGCAAATATCAAATGGGAATTCCATAGTTTCTTCACCATTGATAGAATAAGCAATGCCTGTTTCAATTTGTTTAAAACCATCTAATACATCTGCTTTGGTAAGAATGATTTTGGTGACACCGCTCAACATTATGGTATACTTGAGTGCCACGAGGTCTATCCATCCGCAGCGGCGCGAACGTCCTGTTACCGCACCAAATTCATTTCCTGCTTTGCGCAGTGCTTCGCCGATTTCGTTGTCTAATTCGGTAGGAAATGGACCGCTACCCACCCTTGTGCAATAGGCTTTTGAAATCCCGTAAACCTCACCAATACGAGAAGGTGCCACACCTAGGCCATTACAAACTCCCGAAGCAATCGTGTTGCTAGAGGTAACAAATGGGTAAGTTCCGTAGTCGATATCTAACATACTTCCCTGTGCACCTTCTGCTAATATTTTCTTGCCATTTTTGAGTTGCTTGTCTAGCCAATATTCTGCATTGACTATTTGCAAACTGCGCATATATTCGACAGCATCTAAAAAGTCTGCTTCCCATTCTTCCCAATTCACCACCTCTTTATATTGCCCCAGCATAGCAATATGTTTGTGCTTTAATTGCTCATATTTTTTGGTAAAATCCTTGCTCAGTATATCGCCTACTCGTAGCCCGTTTCTTCCTGTTTTATCCATATAGGCGGGTCCAATTCCCTTCAGGGTAGAGCCAATTTTATCGGCACCTTTTGCTGTTTCTGAAGCAGCGTCTAATGCGCGATGTGTTGGTAAAATTAGATGTGCTTTTTGGGATAAAAACAAGCGGCTTAATACATCTGGACGAATGCCTACTAATGTTGTTAATTCTGCTTTTAGTGCCACGGGGTCTATTACTACACCATTACCTATAAGGTTCAAGCAATGTTCTTGGAATACACCTGAAGGAATCGTACGCAAAACTACTTTTTGGCCATCAACATACAAGGTATGGCCAGCGTTTGGACCTCCTTGGAAACGGGCTATGATATCATAATGCGCCGCTAGATAATCCACTATTTTGCCTTTCCCTTCATCGCCCCATTGGAGGCCCAATAATACATCTATCATGTTCTGTAAGAAAAATTATAAAAGGCGAAAATAGTATTGAATTTCCATATCACCATTCCAAAATTTTATTTTTGCGTAATAAAAAATATTAACTTCATTTTCTTAAGCCTAAATGTATGATTAGCCGTACATTTGAGCTTAGGTTTTTTGAAAAAAATCAAACTCACTTTATTATGAAAAAATTTATTTTACTAGTTGCCTTGGGGCTTATTGTTGCTCCCGCATTTGCACAGAAATCTAAGAAATCTGTAAAGACTAATGTCGCCCCAGCAAAAGAAGCAGTTATTGTAGAAAATCCTGAAGAGAGTCTTGCCAAGGCGATACAATCAGAGAGTAGAATGATGGGCCCTATGCATCATCTGCTCGTACAATGGTCTGGACATTGGCGTGAAGAAATTAAATTATGGGCAACCCCTAATACAAAAGAACCTTCCATAACTCCTGCCATTAGAGACGGTAGGATGGCAGCAGAAGGCAGATTTTTAACCTCTACTACTGTGGGGCAAATTGGTACAACACCCTATGAGGCGCAATCTGTATTGGGTTTTGATAATGCTAAAAAGGTTTTTGTAAAAACCTGGTTTGATAATTTAGGAACCAGTATCCTTGTGCTAGAAGGCACTTATGATGAGAAAGCTAACGTGGTTGATTTTGTTGGCTATACCACTGATCCTTTAACACGTAGGGCTGTTAAGGTGCATCAAATAATGAGACTTATTGACCCCAGCACCCAGGTATTAGAAGTATTTGTAGAATTGAAAGAGGGTAAAGAAACAAAATCTATGGAAATCATATCCATTAGAAGTTAATGTCTTTTTTAAACCTAACAACGTTTTTTTAACTTAGCAAACAACAAATTATATGCAGATTTGGAATGATTATTTAGCACAACATAAAGACCGTTTTTTAAAGGAACTGCTCGCCCTTTTGCGTATCCCATCTATAAGCGCAGATAGCGCCTACAAGGCAGATGTGGCTCATTGTGCTGAAGCTGTACAGCAAAGTTTACTTAATGCAGGTGTAGATAATGCTGAAATATGCCTTACCTCAGGTCACCCCATTGTTTATGCCGAAAAAATTATAGATCCTTCCCTGCCTACCATTTTGGTTTATGGTCACTACGATGTACAACCTGCTGATCCTTTGGAGCTATGGCACAGTGGTCCATTTGAACCCGTCATTAAAGAGGGTAAAATATTTGCTCGCGGCGCTTGCGACGATAAGGGACAAATGTTTATGCACGTTAAAGCATTTGAAGTATTGGCCCAAACCAATACGCTTGCTTGCAATGTGAAATTTATGATTGAAGGGGAAGAGGAAGTGGGTTCAACTAATTTGGGTCCTTTTCTAGAACAGAATAAAGAAAAATTAAAGGCGGATATCGTGCTGGTTTCGGACACCTCAATGATTAGTATGGAGCACCCTAGCCTCGAGACCGGCTTGAGGGGATTAGCCTATATGGAAGTAGAAGTAGTAGGCCCTAATCGCGATTTACACAGTGGCGTATACGGTGGCGCTGTAGCCAATCCCATCAATATTTTGTGTAAAATGATTGCTTCTTTACACGACGAAAATAACCACATAACCATCCCAGCCTTTTATGATAAAGTGGAAGAGCTTAGTGATGCAGATAAAAAAGCCTTGAATGCAGCTCCCTTTGATTTAAAAGAATATGCTGATGAACTTGGTGTGCAAGAAGTTTGGGGCGAAAAAGGTTATTCTACACTCGAGCGCACGGGCACCAGGCCAACGCTTGATGTCAATGGTATTTGGGGCGGCTATATCGGCGAAGGTGCCAAAACGGTACTACCTTCTAAGGCTAACGCCAAAATCTCAATGAGATTGGTACCTCATCAAAGCTCCCATGAAATATCTGAAATTTTCCAAAAACATTTCGAAAGTATTGCACCCGCAAATGTAAGGGTAAAGGTAACAGCCCATCACGGCGGCGAACCTGTTGTTACTCCTACAGATTCTGTGGCCTATAAAGCCGCTGCAAAGGCTATTCAAACTGCTTTTGGTAAAGAGCCTATTCCCACAAGAGGTGGAGGCAGTATCCCCATCATTGCTTTGTTTGAGAAAACCTTGGGGTTGAAAACTGTTTTAATGGGCTTTGGTTTGGATAATGACAATATCCACTCACCCAATGAAAAATATGATGTAGCAAATTACTACAAAGGCATAGAAACCATTCCTTATTTTCATAAGTACTTTGCCGAAATGAGTTAAACTCTTTGAAGCGTAACTAGATTTTTTTCAAGGCTCAAACGATTATCGTTTGAGCCTTGAGTTTTTTGGAGCAAGCCCTATTCAAGAAAAAGTTATTTTTTCTTTTCTAACACAAAACGCACCAACAAATATCCGCCCATTGCACCGGTAAAAATAAGTAGAGAATAAAGCAATAAATTATCAGAAATGTTCTGCATTAAAAACGCATTAAATCTTGCTCTGTCTTGGCTTTGAATCAGTGGATATACAGCCGGATTTTTATAGAGCATAACCAAACTAAGTAATGTGCTGGCCACAAAAATGCCCATGAAAAAGGATAGTACGGTAGCCAAAATCCATGAAATAGGTTTTAGTCCGCGTGCTTTTGCTTTTCGGGCAATACTCGTACAAGAAAAGAGTAAAAAAAATAGAATTGGGATTAACATAATTGGGTTCGTAGGGCTATAAAAAAGAGCATTTCAAGATTTTGAAATGCTCTAATATTTTTAAGGAAACTTAGCTACCAATCCGGTGCTTGAGGTCATTTACTTGCTGATTCCATAGTCGCTCTGCATCTTTAAGGTCATTTTTTTCTGCAAAATCAGTAATCTTAAAAATTGTTTCGTTGGTAACCGGACTTTGTTCAATTCTAAACTCGAAAAACTCATTGGCTTTATAATAGTCCCATCTAAAGCGGACATATTCATTTTCAAATTCTTCTAAAAGTTCAGCTTCATCAATAGATCCATTCCAAGTAAAGCTAAATTGATTTTCACGTTGGTTGACCTCATCGGCAAACCATTCTTGCAAGCCTACAGGTGTTGAGATAAAATCGAACAGTATTTGGGGTGAGCAGCGCAGCGGAAACTCAAGCGTGTACATTATTTTCGTCTGTTTCATGTTTTTTTGCTGAAAATTTATTTTTGTTCAGCCATAGTGCAATAATATAAAATAGCACCAATAATCAAAATTATTTCTGCTAAAAAAAAACAAACAAAACTGCAAAAGCCTTGTAATGCCCAATAATAGGGTGTTAATTCTTCCTTAATTATTTTTGGTTGTTTAATTTCAACCACTTAGATTTGCTTTACCCTACTCCAAAAACGCTATGAGTACAATTCTAAGTTAACTATCAACAAAACTAAAAACAACTTCGTTAGATTATGTCAATGCGTCAACTAAAAATCACGAAATCGATTACCAATCGTGAGAGTCAGTCTTTAGAAAAGTATTTACAAGAAATAGGAAAAGTAGATTTAATTACTCCAGAAGAAGAAGTTCAATTAGCTATACGTATCAAACAAGGTGATCAAAAAGCACTTGAAAAATTAACCAATTCCAATTTGCGTTTTGTGGTATCTGTTGCCAAACAATACCAAAACCAAGGGCTTTCCCTTAGTGACTTAATTAACGAAGGTAATCTTGGTCTTATTAAAGCTGCCCAGCGTTTTGACGAAACACGTGGGTTTAAATTTATTTCCTATGCGGTATGGTGGATTCGTCAATCTATTTTGCAAGCCTTAGCCGAACAATCTAGAATTGTACGCCTACCCCTTAACAAGGTGGGACTTTCTAATAAAATCATCAAAGCCTATTCACAATTAGAACAAGAATTTGAGCGAGAGCCCTCTACCGAAGAATTGGCCGAATTGCTTGATTTGCCAACAGAAGAAATTGAAACCACTTTAGGGGTAGCCGCCCGCCATATTTCTGTCGATGCACCTTTTTCGGATAGTGAAGAGAATTGCCTATTAGATGTTTTAGAAAATACAAACGCCGATTCTACCGATAATGAAATTGCCCATAATGATTCTCTACGTTGCGAAATAGAGCGCTCCTTGAGTGCACTGACAGAGCGCCAACGCCAAGTATTGAAGTATTATTTTGGTATTGGGGTTGAAAATGCTTTGAGCTTAGAAGATATTGGCGAGCGCTTTAGCCTTACCCGCGAACGTGTCCGTCAAATCAAAGACAAGGCCATCCTTAAATTGCGGACGACCAATCGTTGTGATTTATTAAAAGCATTCTTGGGGTAAAACTTTACTTGATTACCTACACAAACGCCGCTGCAAAAAATTGCAGCGGCGTTTTGTCTTTTATAATATTCTGAGCTTTATTACAAAGCAGACGCGTAATTTTTGCTTACTTGCTCCCAATTAATAACATTCCAAATGGCTGTAAGGTAATCAGGGCGCTTGTTTTGGTATTTTAAATAATAAGCATGTTCCCAAACATCAATACCTAAAATGGGTGTACCTGGGCATTCTGCAATATCCATTAAAGGATTATCTTGGTTGGGGGTAGAGCATACACAAAGCGCTTTGTTTGCATCCACGCAAAGCCATGCCCAACCGCTACCAAAACGAGTAGCGCCAGCCGCAGCAATTTTTTCTTTTAAAGCATCAAGCGAACCGAATGTATTGTTGATGGCTTCGGCAAGTTGTGCACTAGGTCCTTCACTTTTGCCTGATGGCATGAGTATTTGCCAAAACATGCTGTGGTTGTAATGACCACCACCATTGTTGCGCACAGCAGGGCTGTGTTTACTTATATTGGCCATCAAACTTTCAATGCTTGCATCGGCAGCCTCATTACCTTCAAGGGCTTTGTTCAGGTTGTCTACGTATGCTTTATGATGGCGGCTATGGTGTATTTCCATAGTTGCAGCATCAATAATCGGTTCAAGCGCATCATATGCGTAGGGTAGGGCTGGAAGTGTAAATGCCATATCGATATTTTTTTAAGAAATTAAGAATGATTAAAATCAATGTCAAAGGTAAGCTTCTGGCTCATTAATAAAATGTCAAATTATA
>JAIXWS010000096.1 GCA_027491165.1 Sphingobacteriales bacterium
CTTGAATCTGATAGGCGGAAGCCACGTTGGGGTTTTTATCGACATCAATTTTTAAAATTTTTGCTTGGTCGCCGACCTTTGATTTCAAATCTTCCAAAATCGGTTTCATCATTTTACAGGGTCCACACCATTCTGCAAAAAAATCGACTAAGGTAGGCGTGTCGCTATGGATAATTTCTGAAAATTTTGCTGACATGTTTAGTTGTTTTTTACTTCTTCAAATTTGATATCTTCTACCATCGGAGCTGTATTTTGCCCATACAAGGAAGCTGAAGGAGCGCTGCCATAACATTGCCCACCTGCACAACCAAAAGCAAATAAACCCATAGAGGCAAAATAAGCGCCCAAAGCAAGCCCAAACCATTGTTCAGTCATTACAGATTGTACCATTACCACTATCCCCAAAACCAAGTATAGCGATCTCCTTAATGTCCAATTGCTGAAAATTCTTTGTTTCATAATTATTTTAAATTTTGCTTTGAAGACTACTCCAAGCGCCACCATTGTGCACCTCGCTAAATCCATTAGATTTCAAAATGCTTTTTGCCGAGGCGCTGCGCATACCACTAGCACAACAAGTAATAATGGTTTTGTTTTTATCGAGCTGTTTCAGTTGATTACTTAAGGTATCTACTGAAATGTTGATAGAGCCCTTAATATGGCCACTTGCATATTCGCCTTTACTTCGAACATCTACAATTATGGCGCCTTGTTGTACCAATGCAGCATAATCTACTTTGGGGCCTAAGCCCAATAAATTTTTAATTCCGTTGAACATGTTATACTGTTTGAGATTGATAATAATTTACATCTAGCCAAGATCCGCCATTGTAACATTCAATTCCTTGTTGCGACAAAAACATGGTAGCTTGTCCGCTTCGTCCGCCACTTGCGCAACACAGCACTAAGGGTTGTTGCAAACTTTTCAGTTCGGACATTCTTTGTTGTACTTCTTGCAAAGGGATATTGATGGAGCCAGCTACATGGCCACCACTAAATTCTTCAATAGTTCTGACATCTACTATTGTACCTTTTTTTTCTTTGATTAATTTTTCTGCGTTCATGTTTTTTTATTTTGTTTTGATGTTTTCTTTTTGAAAAATATTAAATAATAAAGCACCCATCATTGCCCCATATAGCGTGCTATTTAAGGGCTTTGAAGTAATAGCACAAGTTCCACTAGCACAGCCTACAAAATAATAATAAAGGTAGCCAGCAAGCGCCCCGATCAAGAGGCCAATTAGTGTTAACTTGTTTTTTGAAATGAAATCCATTATTGATTTTTTTAACCAATCATAAAGCAAAAGGGCTAAACCTTTTTTTGTGATGTTCTTCGATTGATAGTGCAAAGATGTAAGATTTTAAATATTGCTACAGCCACTTTTGTTACATTGCTTGATATTTTTTTACAGCCAAACATTATTCATCGATTAGTTAAAGCTTATAAACAGAAAATCTCGCTGCAATAAAAAGCAGCGAGATTGATTAAGCTAGTCTTATTGTTCTTTATTGGACCACTAAAAATAGTGTTGGCTAAAGCTTGTACAATAAATGTTGTCCTTGAAAGGTTTTTTAAACAAGTACAATCTTATTTCTACCCAACAATACCAATCCTTCATCCTCCATTTGTTTCAACAATCGCGAAACCACCACCCGAGCGGTACCCATTTCGTTTGCCAATTGCTCGTGGGTTATCAAAATCGTGCGACTAGCGGTCAATTCTGATTTTTTTTGTATAAAATTCAATAGTCGCTCATCGAGTTTTTTGAATGCAATGGCATTGACAACTTCTAACAATTCTTCGAAGCGTTTATGATACAAGCGAAAGATATAATCCAACCATTCGGGAAATTCCTTTATCAATAAATTTACTTTGTCAATGGGGATAAATAATATTTCTGTTTCCTCTTCTGCAATGGCTTTTACCTTGCTGGTATCATGGTGCATACCGCCCAAAAAGGACATTATACAACTCTCCCCTGCCCTAATATAATAGAGCAATATTTCTCTCCCATCGTCATCAGTGCGCATGACTCTTATGCTTCCTGTAGTGACAATTGGGATGGCTCTGATGTAGGCATTTTCATTAAGGATTGGCTCCCCTTCGGCAAAGGTCTTGGCAAAACCAATTTCTGATAATTTTTCTCGAATGAGGGGTGATGATTTGAATGCAACAATCTCCTTTAATTCCATGCTGCAATTTAAGAAGGCTTTTGTTTATAAAATGAAAAAATAAGCGAATCAACATCATGAACTACAAAACAAAATGTGCAACAAGAAAAAACAAATTAAAAAAAGGGGGGGGGCAATAAAAATCCCCTTTCAGCAATTGCTCAAAGGGGATCTATAAAAATTTCGTGATAAAACTATTGCTTAAACTTTTCTTGAAAAGCGGCAATAAGATTAGAGTTCATGATTTTCTCGATATTCCTGATCATATTATCAAAGGCACGTGCCGAAGAAATACCATGACCAATCATTACCGGTGCATTAATTCCCAGAATAGGTGTTCCACCATAAATTTCGTAGTTGAAATTATCCAAAAATTCATCTTGAATGCCTCTTTCTTCTTTGAAAATATGGTAAACAGATTCTGCGAGCTTGAGTACAATATTGCCTACAAAACCTTCGCAAACAAAAATGTCTGCTTTGTCTTTAAAAATATCACGACCTTCTGTATTACCCACAAAATTAATGTTGGGGGTCTCTTTCAGCAAAGGATAAGTGGCTTGTGCCAAAATATTTCCTTTTCCTTCTTCTTCACCAATATTTAATAAAGAAACACGCGGCCCGTTGATCCCCATTACTTTTTCAAGATAGATAGAACCCAACTGTGCAAACTGAACCAAATGTTCGGGTTTGCAATCGGCATTAATGCCCACATCTAGTAGCAAATTAAATCGACCATCTTGACGGGGCACAAAAGACGCAATGGTAGGACGAGCAAGCCCTTCTACCGTTTTTACGGAGTACATGGCCCCTACGAGCATAGCGCCAGTATTACCAGCACCAATGAACGCGTCAATTTTTTTCATCCCCAACATCCCAAAGCCCTTAGCTATACTAGAGTCGGGCTTTTCTTTGAATGCCTTGGTAGGATGCTCATCCATCTCTATGACTTGAGTAGAGGGAATGAAGGTATAACGACCTTTATAGGCTTCTATCAACGACAAATAGGGCGACACCGCTTGGGTATCGCCTATTAGGGTCAAATGAACAGAAGTGTCGCTATTATTTTCAAAGTAGCTTTTCACCCCTTTGAAGGCTTCGAGTGGTGCATAATCACCGCCCATCATATCTATACCTATATTCATTGGAATAAAGAGTAAGCGTTAGTACAATTTATTCTGCTGTGCCGCTATCAGTGGCTGTAGCTGGTGTTTTGTCTATAATCACGTTCCCGCGATAATACATTTTACCTTCTACCCAATGAGCGCGGTGACGCAAATGTGTTTCACCTGTTACTGCATCTACGCTCCATGTTTCGGCGGTAGCTTTGTAGTGCGTACGGCGCTTTGCGCTTCTTTGTTGCGAGTGTCTGCGTTTTGGATTTGGCATTGTTATTTATTTTTATGCTTGTTATTATTATTGTTTATTTTGATAGACTCTAGGCCTTTCCAAATATCGTTTTTCTTTTCTTCCGTTTGCTCAGTAAATTGACCTAACAATTTTAAAACATCTTCATTACAACCGCTTTCGCCATTGGATTTGGCTGGATGAACTCTTTGTAAAGGAATACTCAATATCAAAAATTCGTATAACCATTTACTCAAGTCTAAAACCGTTTCGCTTCGCGGAATAAACACCACATCTGCATCCTCTTCCTCTTCTTCTTCAGTTGCTTCTGCTTCGTTTAGCTTGATAATCAAATCAAATTCATCCCAAAGCATCAATTTAAAATCATCACCACATCGATCACAAGCCGTTATCACAAAACCATCAATATCAAAATGAAGCTCAAAAAAACTTTCATGTTTATCAAACTTCAGGGTAACATTTGCCTGGATATCAGTAATATCCTCTGGCATCACACCATAATCGGTTAAAAAAGCACTATTCAATTGAAAATCAAGAATATGCTCTCCCAATTTCAAGCCTTGCCAAGCCAACTCAAATTCCATACTGCGTTTCATACTGTAGTGATTTTGTTTGTGCTGTGAATAAAGAACTTTGAACCCGTTTTTTGGAAACGGAGCGCAAAGATAGGTTTTTTCTCAAAATCTTATTGCATTTTATTTCTCTTGAGCAAAAAAGAATGTAAAATCTTGTCTACAGGCTCTGTTAAGTCGCATTCTACCCTACTGATATTGTATTGATAACATTGATTTTCTATTTTTTTTCGAAACAAGTCCATTTCCCGCAAATATTGCTCCTTCATTTGAGCAGGTTGCAATTTCATTCGCTCACCCGACTCCATATCTACAAATTCGTAAGGTCGGTTTTCAAATTCAAATTGTACTTCTTGCTTCTTATCCAAAATATGAAACAAAATTACCTCATGTTTATTATACTTTAAATGCTGCAAGGAATCGAAAAGCGCGTCCATTTGATGTTCATCATCCACCATGTCACTGATGACAATGACCAAAGATCGCCGATGGATTTGCTCGGCAATCTGATGGATGGCTTCTGTAATGTTGGAGCTTTTATTTTGGGTATCGATATCAAAAACGCGAGACAATTCCATCATCAAAGCGCGGTAATGCGTGGGTGCTGAACGACAATCAGAATTGAAATAGATCGTTTCATCAAATAAGGCCAATGAGCTAGCATCCAATTGACGCTTCATTAATTGCAGCAAAGAAGCTGCTGCAACACAACCATATTGTAATTTGCTCAAGCTTTCTTTTTCCTTCGGAAATTGCATTGATGATGAAGTATCGAGCAAAATGCAGCATCGCAGGTTGGTTTCCTCTTCATATTTTTTCACAAAAAGCTTGTCGCTACGTCCAAAAACACGCCAATCGATATGCCGCAAAGCATCGCCAGGATTGTATTGACGATGCTCGGCAAACTCAACCGAAAAACCATGAAAAGGACTTTTGTGTAGCCCAATAATAAAACCCTCCACCGCCTGTCGGGCAATGAGTTCGAGATTATCGGCTGTGGGTTTTATGGCAAACATGTACAATTA
>JAIXWS010000082.1 GCA_027491165.1 Sphingobacteriales bacterium
CCAGCACTAGTATCGGGATAAGATACAGCACCTGTAGCTAAGCCTGCTTTCATGCGAGAAGCTACTTGTGGAGCAACTGATTTTCCTATTACATCGTGAGAAGTAATAATTACTTTGGCGGCTTCTTTTTGGGCTGCAGCTACTACTGCTTTGGTATAAGCACGTGCCGAAAGTTGGTTGAGTTGGGCATTATTGACATGCAAAACTTTGGTGGCGCCATAAGCACCCAATGCGGCCATTGCCTCGTTATTGCTTGTGCCCAAAACCAATGCAGTGGCTTCTGTGCCTATATTTTTAGCTAGCGTAGCGGCATATTGTACGAGCTCGAATGATTTCTTTTTGAAGTTGCCTTCTATATTTTCTAATAAAACAAGAACCATAATAATGAATAATTAAAAATGAATAATTAAAAATGCTTTTTCAATGTTGTACAGAGCAAAAATGCTTTTCTATGATAATTTCCTTTTCGAAGTATTGATACTGGCAACTAATAATTTTAAAATTTCATCACAATCAAAAACGAATGACTGAAATAATTTTTCTTCTATCATCTTACTGGCAAATAATAATTCTAACCAGTATTTTGTTTCGTTTGCTTCTTTGAGGCTTACACTCAGTTTGTGAAAAAATCTCTTGTGCTTTCTGCAAATTCTGCCTCCCTTATGTTAGCTCCTATCGCTGTACCGCTTCTCAATATTTGTTTTGAAAGGACATATTCAAGTTGTTCGGTCTTTAGGAATTTGCACAAATCAATAATTCTGATAGCAAATCCAAAACTTTTCTCCTTTAAAATATTCTCTTTCATTTGCTAATAGTAACTAATAGGTATAAGTGAATTATTAATTATTCACTATTAGTTTTTCATTCATTAAATTACTTTCGCTTCGTTGTGCAAGGCTGCTACTAATTCATCCATTTGGTCGATAGTAAACATGCGTACACCCGTTTTGGCAGCCGGTAATTCGTAAGAAACGATATTGCTTAATTCCGCTACATCACTTGCTGCTACTACTTTTAAAGGTTTGGTACGGGCAGCCATAATGCCACGCATATTGGGTATACGCGCTTCGGCCATTCCTTTTTGACAGCTCACCACTAAAGGTAATGGGCCACTCACGACTTCTTCGCCACCGTCTATCTCGCGGGTCACTGTTGCGGTACCAGCAGCAACATCTAATTTGCTAGCAAAACCGATGTAGTTCACATCCATTTGATCGGCCAAAATGGCACCAACAGCAGCATTGTTATAATCGGTTGTCTCCTTACCAGTAAGGATAAGGTCGTATTGTTCTGATTGCGCATAAGCAGCAATTTGGGCTGCAATAGCATAAGGGTCTTTGCTATCGGAATCGATACGGATAGCCTCGTCACCACCCAATGCTAAGGCCTTGCGGATAACCGCTTCGGCATCGGCACGGCCAACAGTGATTAAGTGCACAGCCGAGGCTGTTCCACTCTCTTTTAATTCTAAGGCACGAACTAAAGCATACCATTCATCGTATGGATTGATCACCATGGTGACACCTTGTGTGCTAAATTGGGTATTGTTGTCGCTAAACGCAATTTTGGTAGTGGTATCGGGTACAGGACTTATACAAACTAAAATCTTCATTATTGAATAATTATTTTGGATGGCAAAAGTAGTAAAAAATGCCTTGTAAAAGGCTTCGACGAGGATAAAAGCCTATCGATATTGACTAAGCATGTAGTGGTTTTAGTAATCTTCTTCTCCACCACCGCTGTCCATTATAGCATCGCTGCCCGAATCTTCATCATTTCCCTCGCTACCATAGCCCTCAGCCATTTCATCGGCACCTAAATCATATTTTTCCTCGATTTCTAAAAGCAAACCTGTACCGCCCCCTAATTTATATTGGTTGGGAGCCATACCTTCTTTGCGCGTGCAAATGGGGTAGGTTTTGGCTTCGTCCATATCGTTAGAAATGCCAATCAATTCAACCAAAAAAGCCCAATTTTTCACCGGGTCGTATTCATAAATGAATTTTTGGTCGGGCACGGCTACTAATGCAGATATGGGGGTTTTGACCATGGATAATTGAGGCGCATCTTTTTTATTGGCCATTACCTCACTCGAGAATACACGAAATTTCTCCCAACGGTCATTGCTTTCAAAAAAAAGTGCACTGTGTTTTCCGTCGAATTCGTAGGCTTTAATAATCGCTAGATGCAAGTCCATGAAGGTTTGTGAAGACAAGACATCAATATCCCGATAGATGAGGTCGTCTTCTTCCCAATAGACTCTAAATTTTAATAAAGGCATGGCTCAAAAGTACAATTTTTGGCATTAATCTCTTACTCATTTTGTTTCTATGTATTATGATCACTGGATGCCTGGTTAAAATTTATCGAGCATGGGGTACTTTGGCGCAGCGCATTCTTTCCGTAACTTGCAGCTATGATGGGCAAATATGTGCTTTGTTTATGGATGCTGCTGGCCAGTGCAAATGTTTTTGGGCAGAACTACTTTATGCAAGTGGATAAAAATGGTCGAGATAAGCTTTTTTATGCGGGTGTAGCCTTAGGTATTAATGCTTCACAAATTGATGGTGATTATTTTTCAGGATATCACAAAGCAGGCTTGAATGCGGGAATCATATCCTATATCAAGTTTAATCCTCAATTATATGGCAATATGGAGTTACTCTATTCAGCAAAGGGTGCACGGGCTGTACAAGAGTATAATTCGCCTCAAGTAGGAACGGTACCGGTTATTTATTCGGCCAAATTAAATTATGTGGAGATTCCTCTATTGATACATTATCAGGTGCAAGAGCACACGCATGCCGGTATAGGCCTTTCTTACAATCGATTATTCAGTGCAAAAGAGGCTATTGATGAAATAATCCCCAATTCTATAAACCGAAGAGCGCCTAATTTTAAACAAGAGGATATCAATTTACTGCTGTCTATTGCTTACCAATTGTCGGGCAATTTGTTTGCCCGTGCGCGCTATCAATATTCTTTAACGACTATTAGGGATGCTGCTCAAATACCCATAGAATTTGGCACCCCTTCCCAACACAATAATTTATTTGCGCTTCAATTTTTTATTCTTTTTTAAAAAACATACCATGAATGTAGCCCAAGTCATTTCTTTTTTCGAAGAAATTGCCCCTATCCAATACCAAGAGACCTACGATAACAGCGGCTTGCAGGTAGGTAATGTGCAAGATGAAGTGCATGGCGCCTTACTCACACTAGATGTTACCGAGCCTGTATTAGACGAAGCGATTGCCAAAGGCTGTAATTTAATCATTGCCCACCATCCGCTCATATTTTCGGGTTTGAAAAACCTTACTGGACGCAATTATGTGCAGCGCATTGTGCAAAAAGCCATCAAAAACGATATCAATATTTTTGCGGTGCATACCAATCTTGACAATATGCGCCATGGGGTTAATGAGCGTATGGCTTCAAAGCTTGCTTTGGTCAACACCCAAATTCTTGCGCCCACTAATAGTAATCAATGGAAATTACAAACCTATGTGCCCACAGCACAAGCGATGGCCCTGAAAGAAGCGCTCTTTGCTGCTGGGGCGGGTCATATTGGTCAATACAGTGAGTGCAGTTTTAGCCAAATGGGTACCGGTACTTTTAAAGCTGACCAACAGTCACAACCTTTTATTGGGCAAGCAGGAGGTCCGCGCGAGCAGCTTACAGAAGAAAAAATTGAAGTCATCGTAGCCGCACATCTGAAAAATAAGGTTGAAATTGCTTTAATCGAGGCTCATCCCTACGAGGAAGTTGCCTTCGACTGGCTTGCCTTAGGCAATCAAAACAAGGAAATAGGGGCGGGCCTGGTGGGTGATTTGCCCAGCGCCATGAGTGAAGAAGATTTCTTGCAAATGCTCAAAACCAATATGAAAGCCCAGGCAATAAGGCATACAGCCCTACTAGGCAA
>JAIXWS010000042.1 GCA_027491165.1 Sphingobacteriales bacterium
CACAAAAAAAGCCCAATCTTTCGATTGAGCTTTTTATTTCTTAGTCGGGACGACAAGATTCGAACTTGCGACCCCAAGCACCCCATGCTTGTACGCTACCGGGCTGCGCTACGTCCCGAACTATTCCGGTTTCCCCCCTAAAGGGGCCGCAAAGATAATAGCTTTTGGCAAAAAACCTAATGCAAATCCGCTGCAATTAATCTTAAAAATTCGCTACGGGTTTCATTATGTTCAAATTGGCCACTGAAAGCAGAAGTAGTGGTAGAGCTATTTTGCTTTTGTACCCCACGCATCATCATACACAAGTGCTTTGCTTCAATAACAACAGCAACGCCCAAAGGGTTCAATGTTTCTTGAATGACGTCCAATATTTGATGCGTCATACGCTCCTGCACTTGCAACCTGCGCGAAAAACAATCCACCACACGGGCGATTTTGCTGAGTCCCGTAATCACACCATTGGGTATGTAGGCAATATGGGCTTTACCAAAAAAGGGCAACATATGGTGCTCGCATAGCGAATACAATTCGATGTCTTTGACAATCACCATCTCGCTATATGATTCATGAAACTTTGCCGAATTCAAGATTTCACGGGCATCCATTTGGTAACCTTGGGTAATAAATTGCATCGCCTTGGCTACACGCTCGGGGGTTTTTAAAAGCCCTTCACGCTCCACATCTTCACCCAATAATTTCATTGATGCAGCGTAATGGTCTTTCAAACCATCCGTAATGTCTTGGTCGTATTGTTCTATTTTTTTGTAAGCCAATTTTGTTTAGTTTTAGATTGCAAATGTTAAACAAAAAATTGAATAATCATAGGAATTGATTTTATAGTACTATCAACAATGACTATCCATAATATTCAACATAAATATTGGGGGTTTCGTTGAGTTTCATCTTGTGCAATTGAGCCCCACGAGCCTCCACATGCGGCTTAAGCTCATCCCAAATGCCCATAATAAAGTTTTCGGCACTGGTAAATTTACCTTTCATAAAAGGCACATCGATATTGAGGTTACGATGATCTACTTGTTCTACAATATACTGCTTAATCAAAGTACCCAATTCTTTGGCATTGAACACAAAACCTGTTTCGGGATTGGGTTCTCCCTTTACGGTTACATGCAATTCGTAATTATGTCCATGCCAATTGGGATTGGCACATTTACCAAATACAGTAGTGTTTTGCTCTTGCGACCAGCTAGGATTTTCCAATTTATGAGCTGCATTAAAATGCTCAACGCGCGTTAAATAAACCATTTGTTATATAATTAGGGGGTAAAATTAGGACTTAATAGCCCGTTTGACAAAATTGTCTTGAACTAATGGGGTACTGTGTAAATTAATCCTGGCAAATTGCATACAAAAAGGATTTGCGATAGGTCACAAATCCTCTTTGTACAATTGATTCGTTTGATACAAACTTTACTGCTTTAATCTTTCATCTTGGCACTAAAGGCCGCTTTTTTAGCTTTTACCCAATCTTTAAATCTAAAGCTAAGCAAGCAAAGCACAGGCACAATAATCAGCGTTAGGAAGGTAGCAAAACTCAATCCATAAATCATTGTCCATGCCAATGGTCCCCAGAAGGCTACACTGTCTCCACCAAAATAAATATGCGGATTCAACTCAGAGAATAGTTTGGCAAAATCGATATTCAAACCAACGGCCAAAGGTATCAATCCAAGGATTGCAGCGGTGGCCGTTAGAATTACAGGTGTCATACGGGTACGACCAGCTTCGACAATGGCATCGTAAGGTGTCATGCCTTCTTCGAGCATCAAATCCATAAACTCTACCAATAGAATACCATTGCGCACCACAATCCCTGCTAAGGCCACAATACCAATACCACTCATTACAATGGAGAAATCGATACCAAAAATACCTACACCTAAGAATACACCGAACACAGAGAAGATAATCTCTGACATGATAATGAGCGTGCGACTCAGGGAATTAAACTGCATAATCAAAATCAAGAAAATCAAGGCCATGGCAATCATCATCGCATTACCCAAAAAGGCTCCTGTTTCGGCTTGTTCTTCTTGCTGTCCGCCCATGGTAATGCTAACTCCTGCAGGTGCTTTAAATCCGTTCAATTCTTGGCCTATAGCAGCAACAACTTCATTTTCATTGAAGCCGCCCAAAACGTTGGAGGTTAAAGAAATAATTCTTTTTTGGTCTTTACGTTTGATGCCACCATAGGTAGTTCCATAACGGATATCTGCAAAGGCACTAACGGGTACTTGACGGATCATACCACCCATGCCCATATCGCGGTATACAATAGGCATATTACGAATCGCATCTACATTTTCACGCTGTACAGGTGCTAGGCGAAGGGTAATGGGATAATCATCATTGGCATCGCGGAAACGAGAAATCTCTTTACCAAATACCGCGGTACGCAAGCCCATAGCTACTTGGCCTGTCGTAATTCCTTCGTTATTCATACGCTCGCGGTCGAGGTCAAAGACAATCTCGGGTTTGCTCGCTTGGAAATCACTGCGCAATTCTTCCACTCCAGCAATTTGTTTTTGCTCTAAAAAGCGTTTTACATTTTCCGAAGCGGCAATTAAAGAATCTAAATCATCACCCACAATATCCACCACAATGGGTTTGGGTAAGGGTGGTCCCCCACTCTCTTTATCCACGGTTACTTCGGCACCAGGAACCCCTTGCACGGCTGAACGGATACGCTCCATCAATTCGGCAGTGGAAACGCCTTTACGCTTCGCAAATTCTACATAAGCCACCGTTATTTTTCCTTTGTTCGGGAAGTCGCCCACCTCACCACTATTGGGGTCGATAGCGCCAACCGTAACATTAGAAATCACTGACTTGACAGCAGGATTCTTCTTTCCTTTAGCAATATCAATATCCAATGCCTTATAAACGCGACTTTCCAATTTACCCAACACTTGGTTGGTATAAGCCTGGTCGGTACCGACAGGCAAATTGAGGTAAACATAGGTAAAGTTGGGTTCGCCACTTGGGAAGAACACTACTTTTGGTTTACGGGCAATCATCAATACGATGGCGAAGACAAAGATACCTACCATAATGAATACGGTTTTGCCCGGATGAGCCAAAGCGCGCTTCAACCATTTGGTGTACCAATTTTGGAAGGAAGGCCAAGTCTTGTTTTGGAACGTATGAATCCATTTTTCGAAGACAAATTTTTCCAACAACACAAAGCCATACAAGAACACAATAAAATTAC
>JAIXWS010000026.1 GCA_027491165.1 Sphingobacteriales bacterium
AGTAAAAACTATCTCTGCTGAGGTAATCCAATCGGTCTACATCTAGCTGGCTTGAGACCAATTGGTGTAGGAATTTTTTGGGGTAGGCATAATCAAATATTTGCAAAGCAGTATCCAAAATACCCTCATATTGTTGGTTGATTTTGGTAATAATTAATCTGGATACATGCTCATGTTGTATATCGCCCAACAATGAATTTTCGAGTGCGTGAGAGAATGGACCGTGCCCCACATCGTGAAGCAAAATGGCTAATCGTGCCGCCGTTCTTTCACTTGGGCTAATATCGAAGCCTTTAAAATGCAATTCATCTAAAGCTTGTCCCATCAAATGGCATGCACCAAGTGAGTGTAAAAATCGGCTATGTACTGCACCAGGATACACGGTGTGCGCCACCCCCATTTGCGAAATATTGCGTAAGCGTTGAAACCAAGGATGGTCAATTACGCGCATCAATTCAGGCTCAGGAAAACTTAAAAATCCGTGAACGGGGTCGTTAATAATTTTGCTCTTCATGTTTTACTATACAATCGTCTAATAAATTGGGCAATACTACCATTCATTTTCGGGTATGGCAGGCGTTTCTTCCATTGGGTCGACAACTGTTTCTTCATCATTGCCACCGCTACTACTTTCGTTATTGAGTCCATTGCGGTCGAGGCTCGCTTGGTCGTATGCACCACCACAATCATCAAAGCCTGCTGGCTCCTCAAATTTGGCATCCGACTTAATGTTTAATGTTTTGTCGGCATAACAACGCTTCATAAAATAGGCCCAAATGGGTAGGGCAGAGGCCGCACCTTGTCCTAGGGCCTGACTGCTAAAACGTAAATAACGGTCGTCGCAACCTACCCAAGCTCCTGCTAATATTTGTGGGGTATATCCTATAAACCATGCATCGGCTTGGCTATTGGTTGTACCTGTTTTACCAGCAATTTCACTATGGATATTGTATCGATGACGCAATCTGCCCGCTGTTCCATGATCTACTACACCGCGCATGAGGCGAACCATTTTAAAGGCTGTATTGGCATTGATAATTTCTTTTTGTTCGGCCACAAAAGACTTAATTAGATTGCCATTTTTATCTTCTATTTTCGAAATAAAGACCGGCTTGGTATTGATACCTCCTGTGGGGAACATGGTGTAGGCACGCAACATTTCGTAGAGTGAAATGTCGGAAACACCTAGGGCAATGGAAGGTTGATTCACAATGTCAGCTTCGATACCACACTTATGCGCAAAATCAATAAAGGCATTTTGCCCAACCTGTTTGATAAGGTATAAGGCTGCATTATTAATAGATAAGGCTAATGCGCGACGCATAGGCATGCTGCCGTAATTTTTGCCACCATTGGCATCATAATTCGCTTTTTCGGGAAAGCTTACGGGATTGGTAGGTATGATGCTACAAGGCGAGAAACCATTATCAATGGCCAAGCAGTATAAAAGTGGTTTGATGGTAGAACCTACTTGGCGACGGGTATTTGTATTCACGTGGTCAAATTGGAAAAAGTCGTGATTGATACCGCCCACCCAAGCACGCACCTCGCCTGTATAAGGGTCCATCGCCATAAAGCCCGTTTGTAAAAACATTTTCATGTACATCACCGAATCCTTGGGGCTCATCACTGTGTCTTTAACATGCTTTGCATTAGCCCAAGTATATACTTTCATTTTTACAGGCTTTTCGAGCTCGCGCATGATTTCTTCTTCTTCTTTGCCTTCTTCTTTTAAGGATGCATAACGGTCTGTGGCTTTTAGGCTGCGATTGACATCGTTCATGTGCTTTTTGAAAATGCTCCCATCGCGATACTTGTCTTGTGCTACAAACTGCGCTTGAAGGTCTTTCAAATGCTGAGCAACAGCTTCCTCGGCATAGCGTTGCATCGTTACATTAAGTGTGGTGTAGATTTTTAAACCGTCTTTGTAAATATTGTAATCACTACCATCTTCTTTTTTTAGGTCTTTGCAAATTTTCTTTACCTCAAGTTCCACAACTTGGCGGAAATAGGGCGCAATACCTTCGTGATAATCGAGTTTGTGGTAATCGAGTTTAATGGGTTTTGCTTTATTTGCTTCAGCAACTTCGGCAGTAATTTTACCATATTTTTCCATTTGGCTAATCACCACATTTCTTCTAGCTAGAGCTTTTTCGGGATTGCGTCGGGGGTTATAGGCGGTATTGGCTTTCAACATGCCAATTAATACAGCTGCTTGGTCAATACTTAATTTGTCTGGTGCTACATTGAAAAATGTATTAGCGGCATTTTTAATGCCGTATACATTATCACCAAAGGGAACGGTATTGAGGTATAGGGTAATGATTTCGTTTTTGGTTAAGTTTTTTTCCAGTTTTACTGCTAATACCCATTCTTTTAGTTTGATAAAAGGCATGGTAAACATATTGGGGTTGCGGCGCGGGAATAGGTTTTTGGCTAATTGTTGGGTAATCGTACTGCCACCGCCCTTTTTGCCCAAAAAGACTATGGCACGCATTAAGGCTACCCCATCTACGCCAGAGTGTTCTTCAAACCTTTCATCTTCGGTAGCGATTAGTGCATTAAAAACATTTGGGGAGATTTCTTTGTATTTACTATTACTTCTATCCTGCAAAAAGTAACGGCCGATAACCGTTCCATCAGTGGCTAATACCTCTGAAGACAGCGCACTTGAGGGGTTTTCGATTTCAGAAATAGAGGGCATGCCGCCAATGAGGCCAAACCAAAGGAGTGCTACCAATAGGTTGAAAGCTAAAAAGCAATACAGAAAAAATTTCCAAAGTTTGCGAACAGATGGCTTCATAAAAATAGATGCGCTTTTGTATTGTCGCAAATGTAACCATTTGACTGAAATGGCTAAGTATTATTTCTTAATTTCCTGTAAGTCCGCCTGTGTGGATGCACAATATTTTGGCATGACTTGGGAATGCCTTTTCGAATAACATTTGCTTTAAACCATACATCATTTTGGCGGTATAAACCCTGTCTAATTCAAAACCATATTGTTTTGGAAACTCCTGCATAAAGCTGTTCAACTCATCGGTCGTTTTGCCAAAACCTCCAAAATGAAATCGATCTGTAATTTCCCAATGAACATCTTGCGGGCATTGGATATGCCTTTTAACTTCTTCTGTTAAATATTTGCCGCCCTTCATTGGTGCAAATCCCAATAGATGTTGATGTGATGGTAATACATTGCGCAATCCAGCAAAAGTGGTACCCGATCCTACACATAATAGGATATGGCTACAGTTAGGAGGTATGTGCTGCGCTAAAGACTGCATGCCTTTGCGTCCCGCATCGTTGGCTCCTCCTTCGGGTATGATATAATATTGTGGATATTTTTTGTTTAGTTTTTCAAGAAAGGGTAATTCCTCTTTTTGGGCATAGTCTTCACGGCTTAAAAAAACTAATTTCATGCCATAATTTTGACATTGTTGTAATACAGGATTGAGGTCTTTTGTAGGGTCAAGCATTCCGCGCACCATACCTATACTGCTCAGATTATTTGCCTGAGCAGCAGCAGCAGTGGCAATTAAATGGTTGGAGAATGCGCCTCCAAAAGTGAGGATGCCAGTACATTTTTGTTGGATTGCGGCTTCAAGATTGTATTGGAGTTTGTACCACTTATTCCCCGAAATAATAGGATGAATCGCATCTAGACGTAGTATCGAAATGTGTTGCTCTTCATTGCCCCAAGAGGGTAAATCCTGAATGAAAATTTTCGACTCGTCGACAGGCTTAATTATAGCCATATTCTTTTAGGTAGTTTTCGGTGTCACGCCATTTGGGGCGCACTTTTACAAACAATTCAAGATGCACTTTTGCACCTACAAATTCTTCAATTTTCTTTCGAGCACCAATTCCTAATTGCTTAATGAGCGAACCGCCTTTGCCGATTAAAATCACTTTTTGGGTTTCGCGTGTTACAATGATATCGGCTTTAATCACATGAATGTTTGGCTTCTCTTCGTAGGTCTGAATCATTACCGCAGTATGATAAGGGATTTCCTCTTTGTACAAATCATATATCTGTTCTCGGATTAATTCGCTCACAAAAAACCTTGTATTGCGGTCGCTGACGCTATCTTCTGGAAAATAGGGTGGTGCAATGGGTAATGATTTTAAAATAAAAGGAACAATTTTGTCCAGATTGCTTTTGGTAAGGGCCGAAACGGTTTGTACTAAATAATTGGGGAATTTTTGTTTGTATTCTTTGAGCTTATCGGTTACTTCTTTTTTGTCCTTAAGTAAATCACTTTTATTGAGCAATAAAATCGTCGGTACTTTTAGTTTGAGCCCGTTCGAAATGGCTTCAATTTCTTCGATGGGTTGCGTAATGTCATGCATTAAAATGGCTACATCAGCATCTTCCAAGGCGCTCTTTACTTGAAGCATCATTTTTTTGTGTAGCTCATACTTCGGCTCTATGATGCCTGGCGTATCCGAAAAAACAATTTGGTAATTGGGCTCTGAAAATATGCCTAAAATGCGATGGCGAGTGGT
This sequence comes from Sphingobacteriales bacterium, assembly GCA_027491165.1. Taxonomy (GTDB): domain Bacteria; phylum Bacteroidota; class Bacteroidia; order Chitinophagales; family Chitinophagaceae; genus Rurimicrobium. The sequence goes on from JAIXWS010000026.1 coordinate 4,507, forward strand.
TTGTACTTTGGGCGAAGTAATGACCAATTGCTCTCCTAGCAAAGCATTGAGGATAGTGGATTTACCAGCATTGGGCGCTCCAAAAATATTGACAAAACCAGCTTGGTGTGTGACAGACATACTGCAAATTTAACCCCTCCTTTATTTATATTTTCGAAAAGATTTAAAATAGTTTTTGTTTTGTAGTGGAATACCCCTACTTTTGCAGCCACATCGCGAGGTAGAGCAGCGGTAGCTCGTTGGGCTCATAACCCAAAGGTCTCAGGTTCGATCCCTGACCTCGCTACACGAAAGCCAAAATTTATTGTTCACCAATAAGTTTTGGCTTTTTTCTTTGTGTTTAAGGAGCAAAAATATAGAAAGCATGATCAACAAACTACAATTTCTGGCCTGATTTGGTCAAACATAGGTTTAATGTGTGAAGGGCTTATTTTGAAATAAATAGGAATTGATCAGCTTCAAACAACAGCTTGTGGACAAGGGTAATTTATTTTGATTTGCCCATTTTTTGAATCCCTATAAATTCATTTGATAGGGCTCATCGTCGCTAATGTTTACATTTGATCCATAATTTGATGTTCATATGAAATGTGCCCCCATCTTTTTATTATTGATTGTACATGCTTTTGCGTCCTCAGCGCAATGGTCCCGGAGAAAGACGGCATTGCCTTCAGAAAAGGCGCCTAAAGCGGTATTGGTTGAATTGTTTACCGGCTATAAACGAATGGATAGAACCCAAGATTCATTAACAAAGCCCGAATTGCAAGATGCTTTGAGGAAGGCAAATCAAAAAATGATGATGGATTTTGAGGATAATTTTAAATATTGTCCCGTTTATTATTTCTACGATTCCAATATTGTTGCCCTTCAAAATGGTCAAGTCCTTGAATTTTTAATGGATGATAAGGGCCAAAAAATCGAAAACCCTGTGGTGCAAGATGGTGATACCAGTATTTTTTTGCTGTATTATGGTATTTTGGTGCCCGATGAAAGCACTCCTTTTGATGCGCATGTATCGAAGAAAATGCTGGTAGCGCTTGATTATAAGGGTGATTTATTGCCCTATCCTTTGCCCCGAACGCCTGGGCCGGCTACATATAAAAACTTTAAGTCTAAAAAGTTTAATGTGTTTTACAAATACTCCAATACACGAACAGATACGCATTATAGGGCTTGCGCTAAAAGGTATAGTCATTTGCTTCAAGACTTTTATGGGCGGTATCCTTATAAAAACAAAACGACTACTCGTTAAAAAGTAGTCGTTTTGTTTGTGAGGTCGAGAGCGGGTTCGAACCGCTGTAGCAGCTTTTGCAGAGCTGAGCCTAACCACTCGGCCACCCGACCAATATTACCCTTGCTTCAAGCAGAGTGGAGCGCAAATGTAGGTAATTTTGTGGTACAACGCCAAAAAATATTCAGATCAATTTCTAATTTTTTTTAGCGGTCTTGTTTTAGAGAACTTAAAGTCTCAATAGACTTTTTAAGCGCATCATTCCTGCCTGGCTTACTGATATTTTCATGCCGCAATGAAGCAAAGCGATGTGGCTGTTTTTTTCGTAGGGCTCGATACTCTGTAATTGGCTAATGGGCATCAAATAAGATCGGTGCACCCGAACAAATAAATTAGGATCCAGGATTTTCTCGATATTCGTTAAGGTGTTCTTTTTTAAAAATGCACCATCCTTGCTTACTATTTTTACATAATCGTCATTAGCTTCAATGTAGTATATCTCTTCTGCTGGTATAATGCGAATATTGCCCTTGTCTTTGACCACAATTCGGTGTTGATATCCTTCGTACACTTGGTCTTCTATAAAATGGCTTATAGCCTCCATATTGCTGCTGAGGGCTTGGTGTTGGCATTTTTGAATGGCTTTATCAAAGCGTTCTTTGGTAATGGGCTTGAGCAAATAATCAATAGCATGGTTTTCAAAGGCTTTAAGGGCATATTCATCAAATGCAGTTGTAAAAATTACTGCAGGTGGCTTTTCCAGCATTTCTAATAGTTCGAAACCATTGATACGAGGCATCTGTATGTCTAGAAATAATAGATCGGGATTATGCTTGCTGATACTTTTAAATGCTTCAAATCCATCTGGACATTCATCTACTACTTCAAAGGCTGGATAGTTTTGAAGGAGTTTTATAATGAGCGATCTTGCTAATGGCTCATCGTCAATAACAATAACTTTGTACATGCTGTTTATTGAGGGATTTTAACCATGCTTGAAAAAATATTATTTGTCTTTTTGATTTCTAATAAATCGGCACGTGCAAATAAAATGTTCAGTCTGCGCGAAATACTTTCAAGCCCAAAACCAGTTCCCCTTGGTGCTTGTGCGCTCGCATCAAATGGATTTTCGATGACAATATGTAATAGCTGGTCTTTCAAAGCAATGTCTATTTTAATAATCACTTCACCCGTATGGCCATATAGGCCAAATTTAATAGCATTTTCTAGAATCGGTTGAAGGATAAATGCGGGAATTTTTGCCTTTGATAAATGTTCCCCGCTTTTGTTGATTTCAATACTTAATCGATTGCCAAAGCGGACGGATTCAATGGCAAGATAGGATTCTATATAATTCAATTCCTCTTCAATAGCAATAGATTCTTCTACATCACGTTTAACCGATAAACGCAAAAAATCAGATAATTTACCGACCATTTCTTGAGCCTTCTCTGCATCAATTTGTATCAAAGCATTGATCGAATTGAGACTATTGTATAAAAAATGAGGTTGCAATTGCTGCCTCAATCTAAATAATTCTGCCTCGCGCAAGCTAATGACCGCATGCTGATGCATCTCTATTTCTTTTTGATTATCGGCTTGGTGTTTTCGCAATACAGTAATGTGTGCGACCCAGCCCAGGCACATCCAAATCAAAATTAATCGCATAGATTCTGTATCGTCTATGTGGGAAAGGTATACTTTGTCGTTAAAAATGAGCGTGCATAGAAATACATCAGCTATTACAAATAGTAGTACAGCACTGAATAAGGATAATAATGTGGCGTGTGCAGATGCTAAAACTTTTGTGGGATATTTTTTGATTTGCCATGCTAAAAATGAATTGGCTATAACCACCAATACCAGGTGAAGTCCACAGTCTTTTGCCAGCGATTGCCAAGAGGTATCCATGCCTGATCCAAAGGGAAGCGTAGCGATCCCAAAAATAAAAAGCAAAATGGGTAAGGGTAAAAGACGCCCGTATTTGACAAGTTTTTGCAGCAAGTTGTTTTTTTTTTAGTAGGACTTCAATTCTAAACCGCCAAATGTTACCGATCCTCGAAGCAATAATTTTTTTGAATCTCCTATTTCGGCAGCGGTACGCAGATTTCTTTTGTCTTCAATACCACCCAAAAGCACATCTACTTCATTAATAATTTCCCAGTGCGAAGGCACAATGATTTCTATACCACCCAATAATACGCGCAAGTCAATGATCATGGGCTGCAACAAATTGTCGGCTTGCATCAGGTTGATTTCTGCACCACCACAAATGGCTGTTGCCGTACACCCATTAAATTGTTTTGAGGTGATAATCTCTTTACGGCCGCCAAAATAAGCTTCAATATGTACAAAAGTTTCCTCTTTGGCATGAAAGGTTTCAGGGTTATGTAAGTCAAATTTTTGGGCAAAACTATCTCGTTCGGCCATTAAGAAATTATCTTTCTTTCGAGCTCTAAATGCGATAAAAACGCCAGTAAGGATCAGTAAGATTGGCCAAAGCAATTGATTGGAAGAAACACCTGCTATGCTAAATTCTGGTATTAAATAGGCGATACCTATGCCTATAAGCGCAATTGGGATAGGGCGTGAAAATCCTTTTTTGCTGCCATTAATAAGTCCTCCAGCAATCAGAAATAATGGCCAAATTTGGAAATTAAATGATATTAGCTTGAATTGTTTGAGTAAAAATAAAAGTCCCACTGTGGCTATTAATAGCCCAAATAGGACAGAGCTATTGTGTTTATTTTTTTGTCGTGCTTGTAGGGGCATACCGGCGTACATTTTATTTGTGCTATACAAAAGTAAAGGTATCATTTGCCTTATTATAATTTAATTAGGCAATGATCAGGGCAGGGTCGGTAAAGGCATTAAAATAGTCGGTAAACCCTATGGTCTGAATGATTTGGCTTGAAAAAAAAAAAAAAAAAAAACCGTAAGAAAGTTATTCTTACGGTTTTGACACACAAAATATGTTTTGGTTTGAGCTTATTTAGCTTTAACCTGTACAGCTCTTTTCTTTTCTTGGATACGAGCGCTTTTACCGCTACGCTCACGTTGGTAGTACAATTTAGCTCTACGAACACGACCAGATTTGTTGAGAACGATAGAGTCAATGTTTGGAGAATAATAAGGGAAAATACGCTCAACACCGATACCATCAGATATTTTACGAACAGTAAAAGTTTGTGTTGCACCTGTACCTTGACGTTTGATTACATCACCTTTAAATGACTGAATACGTTCTTTAACGCCTTCAATAATTTTGTAGTTTACAGTTATATTGTCACCCGCTTTAAAAGTTGGGTAAGATTTGCTTGCGTTTGCGTTTAATTGCTGGTGTACGAATACTATAGCGTCCATTGTTACTTATTTTTAGGATTGCAAAAGTAAAGTTTTAATCTTATCTACCAAAATTATTTTTCAATTAATCTCAAAATAAATGCTCTTTATAGCCACCTGGTATCTAAGAATGATCTGTCAATAGGTCTGGCCTGCGTTCCTCAGTTCTTTGAACTGCTTGTTCATAGCGCCATTGATCCACCTTTTTGGGGTCGCCACAAAGCAATATTTCTGGAACCTTCCATCCTCTAAAATCTGCTGGTCGGGTATAAACAGGGTGTGAAAGCAAATCATCCTGAAAAGAATCTGAAAGGGCAGAGGTTTCATCATTCAATACACCCGGTATCAATCGGCCAATCGAATCAACTATGATGGCCGCTGCCAATTCGCCACCACTCAATACATAGTCGCCAATAGAAATTTCCATGGTGATATAATGGTCTCGAATGCGTTGGTCAATTCCCTTGTAATGACCACAAATAATCAGTAAATGCTTCTTTAAAGATAGATTATTAGCAGCTTTTTGATTCCATGTTGGGCCGTCAGGAGTCATAAAAATGATTTCGTCATAGCTCCTTTCTTTTTGTAATGTTTCAATGGCAATAGCCAAGGGTTCGGGCATCATCACCATACCTGCACCACCACCAAATTGGTAGTCATCTACTTGCCCATGCTTGTAGGGCGTATAATCCCGCAGATTATGCACCACCACTTCAAGCAAACCCTTGGTTTGAGCCCGCTTCATTATAGAATGCTCAAAAGGGCTTGTAAGCAATTCGGGTACAACGGAGATAATGTCTATGCGCATTCGCTTTGTAAAATCGTTAAGGCAGGTAATTGGGTAAATTAGTCGTAAATAATCGCCACATTATTCACTTTTCATTTTTAATTATTCATTATAGTGCTTTGCAAATATTCGATGCAATGGCTGGCCCTTCGTAAATAAATCCTGTATACACCTGTACTAAAGAGGCACCTGCATCCAATTTTTCTTGTGCATCGGCACCCGTAAAGATGCCACCTGCAGCAATTATTTTAATGGAACCTGCACTTTTTTCGTGAATGTATTTAACTACCTCTGTTGCTCGATTGCTTAAAGGCTTGCCACTGAGACCACCCGCACCAATACTTTCCACTTTTGATGCATCGCTTTTGAGTCCACTTCTGTCAATTGTGGTATTAGTGGCCACAACACCCTGTATTTGTGTGTCGGTCACCAAGCTAATAATGTCATCCAGTTGGTCATTTGTTAGATCTGGGGCAATTTTTAAAAGAATAGGGCGATTTTTACCCATTTCTTTATTGAGCACTTGAAGGCGATTTAAAATTCGTGTCAATGGTTCTTTGTCTTGTAAAGCCCTTAGTCCGGGGGTATTGGGGCTACTTACATTGACCACATAATAATCTACCACTTCATATAAGGCGATGAATGCTTTCTCGTAATCATCAATCGCATTTTCGTTGGGTGTATCCTTGTTTTTCCCAATATTACCCCCTACAATAATACGCTCGTGGGGCTTGGAAAGACGCTCTGCTGCTGCAGTTGCCCCTTCATTATTAAAGCCCATTCGATTGATAACTGCTTTATCTTCGGGTAGTCGAAACAAGCGGGGTTTTGGATTGCCCGGCTGTGCGAGAGGGGTAACGGTTCCAATTTCTACAAAACCAAATCCAAGACAAGAGAGTTCGTTAATCCATCTGGCATCTTTGTCAAATCCGGCGGCCAAGCCTACAGGGTTAGGGAAAGTAATGCCCCAAAGTGTACGTTCAAGAGATGTTTTTTTATAAGTAAACATACTACGCATCATTTTGCGCAATAAGGGTATGCGATAGGCAGCTTGGAGTTTTGCCATGGCCCAATAGTGTACTTCTTCGGGGTCGCGGCGGAATAAAACTTTACGAATAAGTGGGTACATAGCCGCAAAGATACGTTTCTAAGTTTTTTAAGCCCCAGAAAATTAAGGCCTTTTGTCTTTTCTGTTCAAACAACAATATGGGCCGCTCCAAAGGCCTGTTTAGGAATAGGGCATAATTTTTCGACTGTTATCATCCTTTTAGGAATATTTCAGTGTCTATTACTACACTATTCGGTCTTGGCTGCTTATCTTCACAAACTCAAAAAAAATACCAAATGAAATCATTTATTAAAATCTGCAGTGTTGCCAGCTTAGCACTTTGCACACCCTCCATACTTTTTGCGCAGGCAAAATTTATAGAAAAGGTTAGCGCCAAACCCGGCGAAATCAATATTCCTTATGAAAAATACAGCTTGCCCAATGGTCTGACCATTATTGTGCATGAAGATCATTCAGACCCCATTGTGCATGTAGATGTTACCTACCATGTTGGTTCTGCGCGCGAACAAATTGGCAAGTCGGGTTTTGCTCATTTCTTTGAGCATATGATGTTTCAGGGATCTGATAATGTGGGAGACGAACAACATTTCAAAATCATTTCGGAAGCGGGTGGAACATTAAATGGTACCACCAACCGCGACCGTACCAATTATTTTGAAACGGTACCCAGTAATCAACTCGAAAAAATGCTTTGGCTTGAGGCCGATCGTATGGGCTTTTTGCTCGATGCTGTTACCCAAAAGAAATTTGAAGTACAGCGAGCAACCGTTAAAAACGAACGCGGACAAAATTATGATAATCGTCCTTACGGCCTAGTGGGTGAGGTTGCTGCCAAAAATTTATATCCATATGGTCACCCCTATTCTTGGCTCACCATTGGTTATATCGAAGATTTGAATCGTGTAAATGTGGGCGATTTGAAAAACTTTTTCCTTCGTTGGTATGGCCCTAATAATGCTGTATTAACTGTAGGTGGTGATGTTACAACAGCTGAGGTATTGAAATTGGCCGAAAAATATTTCGGTTCGATTCCAAAAGGACCAAGTGTAGTGCCCGTTAAACTTCCTGCACCCATTATTAGCAAGGATCGCTATATCTCTATGATGGATAATTATGCCAAAGTGCCCATGCTGCGCATGGTTTATCCAACGGTACCTCAATACAGCAAAGACGAAGCGGCTTTAGATTGTTTGGCTGAAATTATTGGTCAAGGCAACAACTCCATTTTGTATCAGACAATGGTTAAAACACAAAAAGCTGTGAGTACACAAATGTATAACAGTACTTCAGAATTGTCGGGTGAGTTTACTATTTCTGTGACACCTTATCCAGGTCAAAAATTAGCAGATTTAGAAAAAATGGTGCGTCAAGGTTTTGCCGAATTTGAAAAACGTGGAGGAGCAACGGATGATGAAATTGCAAAATTCAAAAATCAGCAAGAATCTGAAGCCATTTATGGTTTAGAAAGTGTTTCGCGCAAAGTGTCACAGTTAGCCGCTTTTCAAACTTACACAGGAAATGCCAATTATATTGGTCAAGAATTGAAACGATACGCCAGTGTGAGCAAAGAAGATGTGATGCGCGTGTATCAGCAATATATCAAAGGCAAGAATTGTGTAATTGTTAGTGTTTTGACCAAAGGAAATGAAGACAATAAGGCTGCTGCAGATAATTATACGGTAGCCGAAACGGGCTATAAAGCCCCTAATTATGGCTACGCCAATCTTCAATACAACAAGGCAAAAGACAATTTCGATAGAACTAAAATGCCCGCCAGTGGTGCAAACCCAAAGGTGAATGTTCCTAAATTGTGGTACGCAGACATGGCTCATAATAGCGATATTATTGGAACAAATGAAGCAGAAATGCCTATTGTGAATATCAGTATTGAGCTTAAAGGGGGCATTTTAATGGATGCCAATAATCCCGAAAAGCAAGGTTTGGCTAGTCTTTTTGGCACTATGATGAATGAGGATACCAAAAACTTTTCTGCAGAAGCCTTTACAACAGAGCTCCAAAAACTAGGTTCAGATATTAGTGTTGGAGTTGGTTTAGATGGTACAAATATTAGCATTCGCTGTCTCAAAAAAAATGTAAAACCAACCTTGGCTTTGCTCGAAGAACGCATGTTGCGTCCAGTTTTCAAGGCCGAAACTTTTGAAACCAAAAAGAAAAGAACTATTCAGAACATTAAAAATGCAATGAACCAACCCTCTTATATTGCTTCAACCATTTTTGAAAAATTAATGAATGGCGACAATATCATGGGCTGGACAGCAAGCGGTACAGAAGCGTCTATCAATAAGATTCAACTTTCGGATATCCAACATTTTTATGACAGCTATTTTAATTTTAATGAAGCTAAAATTGTGGTTGTCGGCGATGTAACTAAAGAGGAAATTATGGCTGAACTTAAGTTTTTAGAAAAACTACCTTCTAATCCCGTTCAAATGCCAGCAATTCCCGCTGCACCAAAAGCTAAAGCCACCAAAATTTATTTTGTTGATGTTCCCAATGCTGCCCAAACGGAGTTTAGAATTGGTTATGTTACCAATCTTAAATACGATGCCACAGGCAATTTTTATAAATCCAATATCATCAACTTCCCATTAGGTGGTGCCTTTAATAGCCGTGTAAATCTTTATTTACGTGAAGATAAAGGTTGGACTTATGGCGCACGCAGTGCGTATAATGGCGATTTGTATACCGGTTCATTCGAATTTAGTGCTGGTATCAAAGCTTCTGCTACCGATAGCGCACTTAAAGATGTTATGAATATTTTGAGTGATTATAGAATTAAGGGAATGACTGCAGAAGAATTAGCATTTACCAAAAATTCTATTGGTCAAAGTGAAGCACGTAAATATGAGTCGGGTGGCCAAAAAGCAGGATTTTTATCCCGCTTAATGACCTATAATTTAAAACCCAATTACCCAGACGTTCAGGCCAAGATTCTTGCTGATTTAACACTCGAAGAGGCCAATACTTTTATCCGCGAAACACTTCCGAGTACCGATAAAATGATGGTCTTGTTGGTGGGCGACAAAGCAAAACTTTGGGATCGATTGAAAGCCCTAGGTTATGACATGGAAGAGCTTGATAAAAGTGGTAATACCGTGAATTAATACTCATCCCAATACAAACAATTTTACAGCCCGATAATGCATCATTATCGGGCTGTTTTTATGTTGCAATGCTATATCCAAGTACTCTTGCTTTTAGGCTTGATAAATGGGGTCTAGGGCCAAAAAAAATCCCAACACAATTATATGTGTTGGGATTTTTAAACTGTAGGATCTTAAATGCTTGCCATATGAACTTTCTGTTGCAATTCGTCTACTTTTTCTTTGTATTCATTGTCGGTATCCATTAGGTCTTCAACGGTCTGACAAGAGTGAATAACAGTAGTGTGGTCGAAACCGCCGAAGTGTTCACCAATATTTTTCAAGGAGCTTTTCGTGAATTTTTTGGCTAAGTACATTGTTATTTGACGAGCTTGAACAATTTCGCGTTTGCGCGTTTTGATGAGTAACTTATCGTAGGTAATGTTGTAATGATCGCACACCATTTTTTGAATACTCTCAATAGTGAGTTCACGGGTATTCATTTTCACCAAGTTCTTCATTACACGCTTGGCAACGTCAAGGTCAATCTCTTTCTTATTGAGTGTGGCTTGGGCAAATAAAGAAATGGATGCACCAATCAGGTCTCGAACATTATTTTGAATATTGTAGGCAATGTATTTAACAACATCGTCAGTCAATTCCATTCCATCTTGCTTCATTTTTAACTTCAAGATTTCTTGGCGTGTTTCAAAATCGGGTGCCTGGATATCGGCATTTAATCCCCAACGGAAACGACTCAAAAGTCTTTCTTGCATGCCTTCCAAATCTTTTGGTGCCGTATCGCTGGTAAGAATAATCTGTTTGCCACCTTGGTGTAAGTGGTTAAAGATGGCAAAGAAAACTTCTTGCGATTTTGGGGCAGAAGTGAAGATGTGAATATCATCAATAATCAATACATCGATTAGTTGATAGAAATGGATAAAATCGTTGACCTCACCACTTTTGGAATGGTCGATAAATTGATTGATGAATTTTTCGGCACTAACGTACAATACAGCTTTGTTGCTGTGTAATCGACGCACCTCATTACCGATGGCTTGAGCGATATGTGTTTTCCCTAATCCTGTTCCACCAAAAATAACCAAAGGGTTAAATGAGGTTGCCCCTGGTTTTTGTGCCACATTGATTCCCGCTAATCTTGCCACACGGTTACAATCTCCTTCTACCAGATTATCAAAAGTGAGATTAGGATTAAGTTGTGGGTCGATGACAGTACGTTTTAACCCCGGTATAGAGTAGGGGTTTTTAATGTTCATCGGGTCTTTGATATGCAAAGGTAGATCCACCATGTTGCTGCCTACTGGTGGCTTTTGTTGGGTACTACCAGGCATATTCATAACACTGTTCATTCCTCCATTGCGCGACGAATTACCGTCTACCATCACTACTCTATACTCTAATCCTCCATTGTTCCCTAAAACCCTTTTGATGGTTTTACCGAGTAAATCCACATAATGTTCTTCTAACCATTCGTAAAAAAATTGGCTAGGAACTTGAAGTGTAAGAATATTGTTTTCGAGTGCAACTGCTTTTATCGGATCGAACCAGGTATGGAAGGCACGTTCATTCACATTATCTTGTATGATGGACAAGCATTTATGCCAAGAGGCCACTGCTTCTTCTACGTGCGAGTTAATATGTGATTGTTGCTTTTCGATCATTTTATGTAAGCGTATTCTATTGCATTGTTAAAGTCTGAATCCCTTTCCAATTAAGGCTTTAAGGTACAATGCTTGTCAAGGCACCTGAAATCCCTTTTTTTTGGAGAGGAGGACGAAGTTGCTAACATTTTGTTGAAAAAAAAATCAAAATTTATTTTTTTATTTCCCTATTTCAACAGTTTGGGCATTTGACGATAAAATTTTTTTTTCAGTAGAAAAAATGTAATCAATCCGACCTAAATGACTCCCTCCCCAACCCGATTGTGCCACCAAAACCTCCTCTTTTTGGAGATTGTACAATTTTAGGGGCTTGGGAAGTAGGTTAGGGGAATGTCCACCAATGATTAAGTCAATATTCTGAGTTTCTTTGGCCAGCGATTTGGTTGAAATTCTTGGGTCGAAATGATTGCTGTTCCCTAAATGCGCCAGGCAAATGACCAAATCGCAATGTTCTTTTTTCTTCAAATGCTGCGCCACTTCATTTGCTTTTTTAATGGGGTTTTCGCATTTGATTTTTTGTTGAATTTCATCGTCCACCAAGCCCTCTAAGCCTTTACCTACAGCCAATATACCTATCTTGATACCAGATTTTTTGATGATCGTGAACGGTTTTATTAGTTTGTTTAAGGCCACATTTTCAAAACTATAATTGCAACACAAAGCGCTGAATTTTGCTTTAGAAAGTTGCGTACATAAATTGTCTAAACCAGCATCGAATTCATGTTCTCCAAGGCCTACCGCGTCATAGTTCATTAAGTTCATCGCTTCAATTTCTACTGCGCCCTTAAACCCATCAAAATAGCTTGTGCCATAGAAGAAATCGCCCGCATCTACTAATAAAACATTTTCTTCTTCTGCTCTAATTTTTTGGATTAAATCTGCTCTTGCCTGGTAGCCGCCCAAACCGGCATTTTTAGCGGCATCAATTGCTATGGGTTCAATTTGGCTCAAGGTGTCGTTGCTAAACAGTATGGTTACTTTTATTGTTTTTGCTGCCGCAAAAGCAATGAAAGGAAATTTACCGAGAAGGGCCATAATGCTAGTCCAAGAAGCTTTTTGTATAAATTCTCTTCTATTCTGCATAGCTAATTCGATTGTCTAATGTTGCATTTATTTTTACTCCTTTATTGTTCATGTCAATAGCCGTTTCGATTAAAATGTTCCTTAGGGTTTTATGGATTGGTTTTGATTGTTGTTTATTCAAAATCCCATTAAATTTTTTGTGGATTACCATAAAGTCGTTTAAGGCAATGCTGTACACCAGGTGGTCGTTTACAGCTTGATGATTGATTAAAATGCTTTGAGCTCTGTTGTCTTTGATGCTAAATGAAATTCCTGAGATAGGGATGCCGCCCAAGCTCGCGATGCTATCGCAAAGTTGTTTGATAGCAATGCCATTGAGTTGATACAGTACTATCTTGTTTTCGTGTGGTATAAGTTGATAAAAATCTTTTCTTGTTAATGCTCCTGGAGCCCAATATTCGACACCAATACTTCCATAATTGATGATACAAGCATTGATTTTATACTTTTTGCTAAGTTGTGTAATTACGGCATCGGCTATCCAATTGCCCAAGCTGCTTTCGGGTTGCGCTTTGGTTAAAGGCAGGGCTGATTGGACAATTACCTCTTCGAGATGCTTGTGAAGGCTGTCTTTGACTGTACGTAAGAAATGCATCATACTGGTATCCGAGGCTTCATTACTTTTTTGAATCGGATATTGGTAACTAAAAACAACGCTATTGTATTTTTTGTTCTTTTGCGCCTTAGTGCTTGTTGAAAGGAACAGAATACCGCAGAATAATTGAGTTAGTAATAGTGTTTGAGTATTGTGCATAAATGCTGTAAATTAATGCTTTTAAAACATAAATATTATTGCGTAATAGTGTTTACAATGATAATTAAAATCAATGCCAAATGAAAATGTGCTGAACCACTTTGTTTTTTTACCTTTGCGCTCCTATTTTACGTTTTTCAAAAAAAACAATAGAAACATAACAATGGCATTATTGGGTTCTCTTATATCTCGTTCGCTGAAGCTGCGCAAAAAATTTACGCTGCCGGTTGCTACAGGTATCACCTACCAACGCCACACATTGAGGCAATTGCTCGAAAGAGGTCAGTATACTGCATTTGGTAAGCATTATGGATTTAATGAAATATTAGCGCAGGAGGTTGATTTTGTAAAGGCCTTCCGAGAGCGTGTTCCTTTTCACACTTACAATGAAATGCACGACGAATGGTGGCATCGCTGTATTGCTGGTGAAGAAAACGTAGCCTGGCCCGGTAAAGTAAAATATTTTGCACTCAGCTCGGGTACTTCAGAATCTGCGAGTAAACAAATCCCTGTAACCCAAGATATGATTAAGGCCATCAAAAAAATGGGCTTTAAACAATTGTATAGCATGGCCAATTTTGATGTCCCAAGTGCTGCCTATCAAAAAGGTATTTTGATGCTGGGTGGTACTACCACCTTGTTTGAAAAAGGAGAGCATTACGAAGGGGACATGAGTGGTATATCCGCAAAAAACATGCCGAAATGGGTAAGTAATTTGCTATACAAACCGGGTAATAAAATCTCGAAAAGAGAAAATTGGGAAGACCGTATTAAACTGATTGTACGCAAGGCCAAAACCTGGGATGTGGGCACAATATGCGGCGTTCCTGCTTGGGTACAGATTGTATTAGACCGGATCATCAAGTTTCATAAAGTTGATAATATCCACGAAATATGGCCCAACCTCAGTGTGTATATACATGGAGGGGTCTCATTTGAACCCTATAAAGAAAGCATTAATAAATTATTGGGCAAACCCATAACCTTTATTGAAACCTATATGGCTTCCGAAGGTTCTTTTGGCTTTCAAGCCCGACCCAATGAGCAAGGCATAAAATTGGTCTTGAACAATAATATTTTCTTCGAATTCTCCCCATTTAATGAGGAAAATTTTGACGAAGATGGCAATCCTAAAAAAGGCTTGAATACTGTTTTGATTAATGAGGTAAAGGAAGGGGTAGATTATGCTGTGATGATTAGTACTTGTGCAGGTGCTTGGCGCTATTTTATTGGCGATGTACTGCGTTTTACCAATGCGGCAGAATATGAAATAATCATTTCAGGCAGAACGAAGCAATACCTTAGTCTTTGCGGAGAACATACCTCTGTTGATAATATGAATAAGGCTATTGATGTTGTGTCACGTAAGCTCGATATCAACATTAGAGAATTTACCGTTGCTGGATTCAAATACGATGACCTCTTCGCACATCGTTGGTTTATCGGTACCGACAACACCGATGTGGATGCTGATACAGTAAAGCAATTGATCGATAAAACCCTTTGTGAAATTAATGATGATTATGCTGTTGAACGCACCTCTGCTCTCAAAGAAATTTTTGTTGAAATATTGCCTAGCCAAATCTTTTACGATTATATGCGTTTTAAAGGAAAAGAAGGGGCCATGAACAAATTTCCGCGTGTTTTGAAAGGAAATACTTTGAGCGATTGGCAAACATTTTTAGACCAAAAAAAACAAGCAAGTTCTTAAATTTTTATTTTTAACTAGTCCATTTGTATGCAACATAAAGAAGGTTACGTAAATCATAGTTTAGAACATGGAATTGCAACTATTGAATTTTTTCATCCATCAAGCAATTCATTGCCAGCAGCTATTCTTAACGATTTGGCCAAAACCATTAATGATATCGGTATCAACGATCGGGTAAAGGTAATTGTACTTAAAAGCGGTGGTGATAAAGTGTTTTGCTCTGGAGCATCTTTTGATGAGTTGATAGCAATCAACACTATGGAAGAAGGTACTAAATTTTTTAGTGGATTCGCTCATGTAATTAATGCAATGCGTCGATGCCATAAACTCATTATTGCACGAGTGCAAGGCAAGGCAGTTGGTGGGGGTGTTGGTCTTATTGCCGCTGCTGATTACGCCATCGCAACAGATGCTGCCGCTGTAAAATTGAGTGAGTTGGCTGTAGGTATTGGTCCTTTTGTAGTAGGTCCTGCAGTTGAAAAGAAAGTAGGTCCCTCTGCTTTTGCTCAATTAGCTATTGATGCTACAGAATGGCGCAGTGCAGAATGGGCAAAGAGAAATCGTTTATTTGCCGAAGTATATAGCACAAGTCAAGAAATGGATGATGCTGTTGCTCGCCTTGCCGATAAATTGGCCCACAGCAGCCCGGAAGCAATGGCCGAACTGAAAAAAATATTTTGGAAAGGCACAGAGGAGTGGGATAAATTATTGGTTGAACGTGCTGCTATCAGTGGTCGTTTGGTACTGAGTGATTTTACGCGTAATGCCATTAATAAATTCAAGAAAAAAGATTAATTCACAATAAGTTCATCTCGCGGAAATGAAATAAAATTCATCTTCGTTTACTAAATATTGATACATAACATGAGAGGTCCAGTTTCCAATTTTATAGAACATCATTATCGTCATTTTAACGCTGCAGCCCTTATGGATGCCGCAAAAGGTTATGAATTGCACCTTGCAGAAGGAGGCAAAATGTTGGTATCGCTTGCAGGTGCCATGAGTACTGCCGAATTGGGTATTTCACTTGCCGAGATGATTCGTCAAGACAAAATTCATATGATCTCTTGCACCGGTGCCAATCTTGAAGAGGACGTAATGAATCTTGTAGCTCATAACAGCTACAAGCGCGTGCCCAATTACCGCGACCTGACCCCTCAAGACGAATGGGATTTGTTGGAAAACCATTACAACCGTGTTACCGATACCTGTATACCTGAAGAAGAGGCCTTCCGCCGTTTGCAAAAGCATTTGGTAGAATTATGGAAAGATGCTGAAGCCAAAGGTGAACGTTATTTTCCGCACGAGTTTATGTACAAAATGGTGCAGAGTGGCGTTTTAGAGCAGTATTACGAAATTGACCCAAAAGATTCTTGGATAGTAGCTGCTGCTGAAAAGAATATTCCGATAGTAGTACCAGGATGGGAAGATAGCACTACGGGTAATATTTTTGCCAGTTACGTGATTAAAGGAGAATTGAAAGCGAGCACGGTAAAAAGTGGTATCGAATATATGGTTTGGCTTACCGAATTGTACCGTGAGTACAGTACCGGTAAAGGTTTGGGTTTCTTCCAAATTGGTGGTGGTATTGCCGGTGATTTTCCCATTTGTGTAGTGCCTATGATGTACCAAGATTTGGAATGGCATGATGTTCCGTTTTGGAGCTATTTCTGCCAAATATCTGATTCGACTACTTCCTATGGTTCGTATAGTGGAGCAGTACCCAATGAGAAGATTACTTGGGGAAAATTAGACATCCATACCCCAAAATTTGTTGTAGAGAGTGATGCAACCATTGTAGCGCCTTTGATTTTTGCTTGGTTGTTGAAATGGTAGATCCACGTTGTGGATTGTTTATTTGGCATTTTGCTTGATACAAAACTTTCAACTGACCATTTTCAATTATCGATTATCTTTACCAACTTAGAATTATAAATTTAAACAAAATAATTGCTATAAAATATGCGTACAATAGCTTTCCGTCAGGCTCTTCGTGAAGCCATGCAAGAAGAAATGCGCCGTGACGAAAATGTATTTTTGATGGGTGAAGAAGTAGCACTATACAACGGTGCCTACAAAGTAAGCCAAGGAATGTTAGACGAATTTGGAGATCGCCGTGTGATTGACACACCTATCGCTGAGCTTGGTTTTACCGCTATTGGTGTGGGTGCTGCCATGAATGGTACTCGACCCATTATTGAGTTTATGACTTGGAACTTTGCTGTTCTAGCCTTTGATCAAATTCTTAATCATGCTGCCAAAACAGTTTCGATGAGTGCGGGCCAATTTACTTGTCCTATTGTTTTCCGTGGCCCAAATGGTTCGGCAGGACAATTGGGTGCTCAACACTCTCAAGCTTTTGAAAGCTGGATGGCCAACATTCCTGGCATCAAAGTTATATCTGTGTCTAATCCTTATGATGCCAAAGGTTTGTTGAAATCGGCTATTCGCGATAACGATCCAACGGTCTTTATGGAATCGGAAGTGATGTATGGCGACCTTGGCGAAGTGCCCGAAGAAGAATATTTGATTCCAATTGGCAAGGCCGATGTAAAACGCGCTGGTACTGATGTAACCATCGTTTCTTTCAACAAAATGATGAAAGTAGCTTTGGCTGCAGCCGAGGAATTGGCCAAAGAAGGAATTAGTGCAGAGGTGATTGATTTACGTACCATTCGTCCACTCGATTGGCAAACGATTTTGGAATCAGTGAAAAAAACAAACCGCTTGGTAATTGTTGAAGAACAATGGCCTTTTGCGAGTGTTTCTTCTGAAATCACGTACCGTATTCAAAAGGAAGGTTTTGATTATTTAGATGCACCGATTCGTCGTATTTGCTCGGCGGATACGAACATGCACTATGCGCCCAACTTAGCGGCATTATATTTACCTGATGTGCCCCGTACCGTAAAATTGGTGAAGGAAGTAATGTATATGGTGAAGTAGCTTTAAACCTATTTTTTTAAAACAGCACTGCGAAAAGCAGTGCTGTTTTTTTATTTAATGGATGAATTGATATTGTTCAAGCTTATTTCTTATTAGTATTGGCTGGATTTTATTAGGAGCATGGGCCAAAACCCTTATTGCTGAAGCTAGTTGTATAATCCTGGCAAAGGAAGCGCCCATGATAAATGAACAAGGAAAAGTTATTTAAGTGAAGCATGATTTTTTAGCTTCGGATTGTCCGGCAAATTATCCTAAACACAATATTGTATTCATTTTACCCATATGCCAATTTTGAACGCTTTTGATTAGAGCATAGGCTCAAATACAAATAACTTCATTTTTTATAAAAATGTAATATAAATTTGAATCCCTTAGTGTTTTGTGTGGGTAAAAATGATTTTGAATCTGCCATCATAGCACTTAAATTTGGGGGGTTAAACATAATACACGATAATGAAATTTACTTTTTATGGCCATGCTTCATTTGCTGTAGATATTGCGGGCAAAACCCTTCTTTTTGACCCATTTATATCGCCCAATCCTGCTGCCAGCGCTATTGATATCCAACAATTATCCGCCGATTATATTTTTGTATCCCATGGTCACACAGATCATGTAGCCGATGTAGTCGCTATTGCGCAACGCACAGGAGCAATTGTAGTAGGTGGGGTAGAAGCCGTAAATTGGTTGAAAGACCAGGGCGTGCCTCATATTCATGAAATGAATTTTGGTTCCTGTACATTCGATTTTGGGCGTGTATCATTTGTGCCTGCAGCCCATAGTAGCAGCATGCCCGATGGTAGTTATGGTGGTAATCCTGGTGGTTTTGTTATAGCTACAGATGAGGGAAATTTTTATTATGCTGGAGATACCTCACTTACTAGTGAAATGCAATTGGTTCCCCATTATGCAGCTTTAGATTTTGCGGTATTGCCCATTGGGGGCAATTATACCATGGATGCACGGGATGCAGTATTGGCTGCCCAAATGATCCAATGCGACAAAATTATTGGGGTGCATTACAATACTTTTCCGCCCATAAGCATCGATATTGAGGCTGCAAAATCACTTTTCGTAATGGCAAATAAAGAGTTACTTTTGCCTCAAATTGGCGATAGCTTGATTTTTTAATTTAAACAGCAATTTTTGCGCAAGCAAACAAACACATACGATGGCAAAAATAATTGCGATAGCAAACCAAAAGGGAGGAGTAGGGAAGACCACGACGGCCATTAATTTGGCTGCAAGCCTGGCTGTGCTAGAATACAAAACCCTACTTATTGATGCCGACCCGCAGGCTAATAGTACTACAGGTAATGGCTTTGATCTAAAAAATATTCAACTGAGTTTGTACGATTGTTTGGTCAATGACACGCCCATTCAGCAGGTCGTTTTAGAGACGGAGACTCCTAATTTATTCCTTTTACCGTCTCATCTTGATCTTGTTGGGGCAGAAATAGAACTCATCAATCAGCCCAGTCGAGAGCATATTTTACGCAAAGCCATTGAAGATATGGGTACTGATTTTGATTTTGTCATTATCGATTGTTCGCCCTCCTTGGGTTTAATAACGGTCAATGCACTTTCTGCAGCTGATGCTGTGCTTATTCCGGTACAATGTGAATATTTTGCCCTTGAAGGTTTGGGTAAATTGCTGAATACCATTAAAATTGTTCAAACGCGCTTGAACACCACCTTAGCCATAGAGGGTATTTTAATGACCATGTATGATGGTCGATTGCGCTTGAGCAACCAGGTGGTAGAAGAAATAAAAAATCATTTTGATAATTTGGTATTCAATACTATTATCCACCGCAATACCAAATTGGGTGAGGCGCCTAGCTTTGGTAAACCAGCCTTAATGTATGATGCAGATAGCACTGGTGCTACCAATTATTTAAATTTGGCCAAAGAAATCTTACAAAAAAACAATCTCACAAAAATTAAAAACGAAGACAAAATATTAGAACCCAAAGAGGATGGCAACAACTAACAATTCGAAAAAACAAGCTTTAGGAAAAGGTATTCGTGCGCTGTTAAATAATATCGACGAAGAGATGAAAGCGCCTATTCAAGCAGCTCCTGTATCGTCCAATGCAGGTGCTTCGGTGGGTACTATTGTGCGTATTCCTGTGGATTTAATTGTTGTTAATCCAAAGCAACCTCGAAGGGATTTTGATGAAAATGCGCTGAAAGAATTATCAGAAAGTATTGCCTTACACGACATTATTCAGCCCGTTACTGTTATCAAACTGAGCCCTAATAAGTATCAACTTATTTCGGGTGAGCGCCGCTGGAGAGCGAGTAAAATGGCTGGTTTGAAAGATATTCCTGCTTATGTTAGGCCAACCACAGATGATCAGGAATTGCTTGAATTGGCATTGCTTGAAAACCTACAACGTGAAAATCTAAATGCGATTGAAATTGCCTTAAGCTATAAAATGCTGATGGATGAATGTGCGCTTACCCAGGAGCAAGTGGCTGAGCGTATGAAAAAGGAACGCAGCACAGTAGCCAACTATTTGCGTATGCTTAAGTTGCCCCCAGATATTCAAAAGGCTGTAAGGGATGGACAATTATCCATGGGTCATGCTCGCTCGATTATTGGTTTAGATATGATCGACCAACAATTGTATGTTTTCAGAGAAGTACAACAAAAGGGCTTGTCTGTCCGCCAAGTAGAGCAGTTGGTGAAGGATATGCAAGCAGGTAAAGAATCGAGTGATAAAACTAAACAGATAGCCCAAAAATTACCCCCAGCCTACAAGCGTATTGAAGATAACATGGCTTCGCATTTTTCTACAAGGGTGAAAATGGACAGGAAGAAAAACGGCAAAGGTGCTGTTGTTATTGAATTTTACAGTGATACAGACCTTGAGCGGATTATGGAAAAAATGGGGATCTAAGCCTACTTAAAAAAAGTTAAAAAAAACTTGTATTTTTCTAAAACAAGGCTATCTTTGTAATAGACAATTAAGGATGCTACTATTCAGTAGTTCTTCTACATAAAGATGTTTTCATGGTGATAGGGTTTATAGGGGCTGATCTGTTCTCAGATCGGCTTTTCTATTTATACCAAACGAAGCTTTATTTTGAATTCTCTATAATTATATGCCTACTTATATTGCGCCACTTTGGCAAAAACAATCCCAAGAACAACAGAAGGCATTTAAGCGAATGCTTGAAAAAGGCAATAAAACTAAAATGCTCAAATTATTGCCTCGTTTGCATGAAGAGGCTTTTTCAAAAATCGATTGTTTGGACTGTGCCAATTGTTGCAAAAATTATTCACCCCGATTCAAGCAGCCCGATATTAAGCGAATTGCCAAAGCATTGCGCATGAAGGAAGGGGATTTTACCCAACAATACTTACGCCTTGACGAAGAAAATGATTATGTAGTCAAAAGTGCTCCCTGCCCTTTTTTAGGCGCTGATAATTATTGCAGTATTTACGAGGATAGGCCGAGCGATTGCAGGCGTTACCCCTATACAGATGAAGATGTATTGCTAAAACGCATTCCGCTTACCCTTAAAAATGCTAGCTCCTGCCCTGCCGTTTTTAGCGTTTTAGATGCCTTATTCAAATTAGAGCAATAATTTAATTTTCTAATCCTGCGGTGCAGCCTTCTTAAATTGTTTAAAAAAAAAGCTTAGGGAATTGATAAAATTGTAGTGTCAAGCCTTATCTTTGAATTTCAAATCCCCAAAACAGAATCATATAGGATATACTTCTACTTCAACAATTGTGTATAATTTTTGCTTCACTAGCTTGTCGCAATCTTTTATTAAACCCAAACACTGAGAAGTATATGAACATCCTGAAGAACAATCTGTCTACAGATGCAGAATTAGTGCATCTTTTCTTACAAGGAAATAATAGTGCCCTTGAACAATTAATTTATCGTTATAAGGATAAAATTTACACCAGCATTTATATGCTTGTGCGGGACAAGTATATCGCAGAAGATTTGTTTCAAGATGCTTTTTTAAAAATGATTCGAAATATACGTGAAGGCAATTATGCTGAACAAGGAAAATTTCTTCCTTGGGCGAGTAGAATAGCTCATAATCTTTGTATGGATCATTTTCGTCGTACCCGTACCAAACTGCCGGTTACATTAGCCAGTGGTGAAGACATCATGGAGCTTTTGGCGGGTTCAGAATCCGACAATACGCCTAAAATTGAACAAAGACAAACAGAGCAATGTTTGAAGAAATTATTGGTTCAATTGCCCGAGGAGCAACGTGAGGTAATTGTTTTGCGTGTGTATGGCGATTTGAGTTTTAAAGAAATTGCAGAGATAACGAGTGTAAGTATCAATACTGCTCTTGGTAGAATGCGTTATGGCCTTATTAATCTTCGAAAAATGATCGGGGAAAGAGAATTGGTCTTGCGCTAATTCAATGCCCCTATAAATGTTTTAAAATTAGTTGTCTATAACCTCAAATAGACAACTATTTTTTTTATACCAATTCCTTTTGGGCATTTTGTCACGCTTCTTTTAGACTATCGTTGTACCTTTGCGGCGCACAAAATGCCTCATGCAATGTCTTCGGAAAAAGCACCATCTTTATTGCCCAGTATTCTTAAAATGAAATGCCCTAATTGTCGTAAAGGCAACATGTTTGCTCATAAGTCTATTTTCCCATTGGGTTCTATGTTACAAATGCCCGACAAATGCCCCAAATGTGGTCAAGAAATGGAGTTAGAGCCCGGTTTTTATTACGGTACTGGTTACGTTTCTTATGGTCTAACTGTTGCTTTGCTGGCGGCCGTATTTGTTGCCTATTGGGTGATTATAGGTCTTAGCTACACAGACAATAGCATCTTTATTGCCTTGTCTGTAGCAGTAGCATTATGCTTACTTTTGCAACCTTGGATCATGCGTATGTCTAGAGTTTTATATTTATATATGTTTGTGCAATTTGGTAAAGGACATCACCACCATTAATTCTTTATATTTTTCAAGAAATTTTAATTTTACAATGCAAAAAATACTTGTTGCCAATCGAGGCGAAATAGC